>JBDMZA010000125.1:0-5125 GCA_039770155.1 Clostridiales bacterium | reverse complement strand
TACTTGATTGATTAGTGTTTTCTGCCTCCAAACACTCAATAGGAGAATACTTTCGTATCTATTCAATTTTCAAGGTTCAAAACATTTAGAAATTATTACTAAAACTATTGGAATTTTTTTTAAAGATAGGATTTTGAAATGATAAATCCTTCCCTAAAATTTACTGTCTTTTAAGGAAGGTTTATATTATAATTAAATAAACAGTTCCTTAAGGGACTCGCTTAGTTGTAGTACCTTCTACTTTGGTCGGTGGTTAGGTACTATTTTTATTTTATTTTAATTTCTAAATTAACTATATTTATATTATCAACCATAATTAATAAATATTCTAGTTCAAGCTAGTTCAACTTAGTTCAATGAAGTTCAATTCAATTAGTTTTATTTATTATTTAATATGTGTTTTTTAATTATGGTATGAATTTATTTTACACTAAGATACTTGTTGTTGTCAAAGTACGTTAAACTATGAGATACTTAGATATTTTAATTAACTTGAGTTTTTATAGGCTAAACACTAAAATATAACTTAGGAGGACAATATATGAAAATTTTATCAAATAGAATTAAATTGCGAAGAATTGAAAAAAAACTTTCACAAAAAAAATTGTCTAAATTAATTGGACTAAAGGAATCAACAATATCAAGTTATGAAACTGGAAATAGTTCTCCAGATGTTGATAAATTAAAAAAAATTGCGTTAGCACTTGGAACAACAACAGATTATTTAATTGGTTTAAGTAATAATAAAATTGGTGAAAATATTGCTAATGATACAAAAATTGTAATAAAAACGATTGAGGAAAAGAGTTTGTCTACAGATGATATAGATTATTTATTAAAATTAAAAGATTCATTTAAGTCTTTGCCTGATGTTGAGATAATTAATAAGGTGAAAACTATATTAAATACGCCATTTGAAGATTTTATAAAAGTAAAAGAATTAATTGGTAATGAAATTCCATACACTGATATAAAAATATTTGTAGATAATTGGAAAGAACAAAACAAAGAAAGATAATTTTATATAATAAGAAAGGGTATACTATGTTAACAGCAACAGAATTTTTAATAAAAACATTAAAGGAGATTATGGGACTTCCTCTTGCTGATGAATACTACAAAAGAAAGTATAGTATTAGTAAAAATATATTTTCAATATATAGTAATATTAATAAAAAGGTTGCCCATTTTGGTAAATCCGCTGCTGAAGCATTAACAATTATTTTGGTAAATGAAATTCTAGAAAATCAAGATAAAGAAATGCTTCTTATGAACTTTATGGATAAATTTCTATCTGAAAATGAAAAAGATTATATTGGAGTCGAGCCAGAGGTAGTTATACCTTATGTTATATCCAAGTTTACAGAACATTCAAGTACTTTTGAAATATTTAGTCTTTTAGATAAAGGTCATTACAGTAAATGCAACCAGTTAAGGCAAGTATTTAGTTCAAGAAGTGCAATGTATGATAATATATCATTTCTGAATCTAATTAGTAAATCAAAAAAGATTGATGCTATTGGAATATCTATAAATGAACTTACAATCAAATTTAACAGAAGATCTTTTATTAAATTAGTAAAATCCGGTATTAACATCAATCTACTATTCCTTGATCCTCATTCTGAAAATACTGTATTGAGAGAAAAGGAAGAACTATTACCAGAAAATCAAATTAAAAATATGACATTAATAAATCTAAACTACATGGAAAAGTTAATGAATGAATTAGATCATCCAAGTAATTTAAAAGTATATATTTACGATGCAATACCAAGACTTAATATGATTTTTATTGATAATAAGTATTTGATACTACAAAATTATGCACAATATACACGTGGAGAAGATTGCCCATGTTATTATATCCAAAATGATGATAATGACGGTATTTATCAGTTCTATTATGGAATATATGAACAATTTATAACTAGAACAAAAGTCTTTAAAGGATACAGTAAATCATAAGTTAATATTAATAATATCTTAAACTTACATTTAGGAGTGTGAAAAAATGAAATATTCAAGAGAATATGAGGTTGTAAAGCAGATAATAAATGACTTAAATAGATTGTATTTTTCTAAGTTAGATGATTTAGATATTGATATAAATGAAAAAGGAAAAAATGATATAGTTACATCGATTGACCTAGCTGTTGAAGAATATACAATAAAACAACTCCAGATCAATTTTCCAGAAGATAATATAATCTCAGAAGAAACAAAAAATGTTGTGAATCTTGAGGATAGAAATTGGGTTATTGATCCAATAGATGGTACATGTAACTTTGCTAATAATATTCCATGTTTTGGATTTCAAATAGCATTAATTGATAAAGAAAATCCACTGTTTTCAGTTATATATTTGCCTGAATCAAATCAATTATATTACGCTGAAAAAGACTTTGGAGCATATCTAAATGCTAAAAGAATATTTACAAGTGATAATGAGTTACCAGAAAATTCAATTGTAACTCTTGGTGATTTTAGCAAATCAAATGATACTTCTATTAGTGATCAATTGAATATATATCCTAAACTACATAATAAAATTTTAAGATTTAGAATGTTTGGAGCTTCTTGTTTGGATTTTTGTTTTTTAGCTTCTGGTAAAACACACGTTCATATAATGTTTTCAAATAAGATATGGGATATAATGCCTGGTTTATTGCTGGCAAAAGAAGCAGGTGCATATATAACTAATCTTGATGGAAGTGAATTTGATATAAAAGGAGGAGCTTTTATTGTTTCAGCAAATGAAATTTTAAATTTGGCTATATTAGAACATGTTAATTTTGATGAAAAATGGTTTTAGAAAAATAAATAGGAGATTTATAATTTAAATGTTTAATATAATTACACAAATAATTGGACTATTTGGATTTATATCGATAGTGTATTCTTTTCAAAATAATGATAGAAGAAAGATTTTATACTTTCAAATTTTGGGGAATATACTTTTTTGTTTACATTTTTATTTGATAGGTTCGCCAACTGGCTCAGCAATGAATTTTCTAGGTATAGTAAGAGGTCTTTTATTTAATCAACGAAATGATAAAAAGTGGGCTGATAATGTTATTTTTATGTATATATTCTTATTTGTTTTTTCTCTTGCTGGATATCTAACTTGGGAAGGAATTTTTAGTTTTCTCCCAACACTAGGGGCAGTAATTGGAACTATTGGATTATGGATAAAAAATCCAAGTAGAATTCGTACTTTATGTTTAATTGCTTCACCATGTTGGTTGATTTATAACATCCACAGCAATTCAATTGCAGGGATACTAACAGAAACATTTGTAACAGTTTCAATCATCGTTGCTATAGTGAGGTTTGATTTTTTGAAAAGTATTAATTCTTAATAAACCAAAATAATGATAGGTGATTTATATGTTAAATGTGTTATATGGAACTTTAAAAATAAATAAATATGTAATACTTGAAATGTCATTTAATTGATATTATTAAACATATACCAGATGAATAATGATATTTTGTGGAGGAATATATGAAAGATTTTATATTTGTATCAGATTTTGATGGAACAATAACAGATATTGATTTTGATGAAATTTTATTAAATGGAGTACTTAAAAATAAAGAAACTGAATTATTAGAATTATGGAATAGTGGAAATATAACAGTTTCAAACTTTCTAAAAACTGTATATAGTTCTGTTAACTGCACTGAAGATGAATTGAGAGAGGAAATATTAAAAATCAATATAGATAATTCATTAAACGATTTTATAAATTTCACAAGGGAAAATAATGGAGATTTCTTAATTGTAAGTTCTGGATCTTCTTATTATATAAAAATACTTTTAGAATATTTTAAAATCAATAAAATTGATGTTATTTCAAATAGTGCAATTTTTAAGAATAGGGGATTACATTTGCTTTTTGATAAAAAGAGTCCAATTTACTCTGAAGAGTTTGGAATAAACAAAAAGAAGATAGTTGAAGAATTAAAAAATAAGGCAAAAAAAATATATTATGCAGGTGATGGAAGATCAGATTTAGAAGCGGCTTTAATATCAGATAAAGTCTTTTCTAAAGGAGAATTAAGCAAATCTTTAGATTCGTTAGGTGTTGAAAATATTAAGTTTAAAAAATTTAATAATATAAAGGATCATTTATTAAATAGTTAAAAAGACTTATAAAAAATACACTTACAAGGAGATACTTTATGATGATCAGTAAATATCTTAAAATTATTAAAGGTAGAGAAATTAAAGATAAAGAATTAATGAAAGGCATAGAAATAGATAAAATTGTATATCCTGATGAATATCAAGGAACATTTGAAGTGTGTAAAGCTTGGCAAGATAAGAATCTTGAAATATATATCTTTTTAAAAGATATTAGAATTGATGAAGTAATAGGATGTATAAATTTAATGCCATTAAGTGATGAATTCTATAATTTATTTATTAGTGGAAAGTATATGGATTTAGAAATTCCTGTCTCTGAAATAAAAACATATAGTAAGCCTGGATTGTATAAGATGTGTCTAATCTCAATAACTTTACTTAAAGAATATAGAGATTCAGAAGCAATAAAAATCCTTTATAATGCCATTTTATATAAACTTATTGAACTTTCAAAGCAAGGAATATATTGTCATGAACTACTTGCGGATGTTATATCGGCAGATGGTGAAAAATTTTGCAAATCATTTGGTATGAAAAAAGTAGTAGAAAGTAGTCACAAAAGTACTTTATATAAGGTTGATTTTTTTCCATTTAATTTTAAAATAAGAGATGAAATAGGGGAGAACTTAAAAGTTATTTATAAAAATTATACAAATGTTTAAATATTATTTAAATAATTATTTGTTTACAAAACAAGAAGGGATAACTCTAAATGAAAAACAATGATTATCTTGGTATTATTGAGAGACTTGAGGATAAAATCGGTGAAAAATTATTCAAATCTGATGATAAAGGATTTGAGGAATTTGATAATGGTATATGTAAATATGTAATTGATGATGAAAATAATATAATTAGAGTTAGATTATTATTTGCTAATATTAAAGAAATACCAGATGAAATTTTTATAATGAAAAGGTTATTAGAACTGGATTGTAGTTTCACACAAATAAAAGAAATCCCTGAGACTAT
>JBDMZA010000124.1:0-2723 GCA_039770155.1 Clostridiales bacterium | reverse complement strand
CACCCCTTATTAATAAATAAATATTGCTCTTTGTCTTTTCTAACAACTCTCTTAAAATATATATTCCTAAATATCCTGTTGAGCCCAATAGTAAAATATTTTTAAAAATTTTTATGCAATTCTTATAATTATAGTGTAAATATTTCTTACAGTAACTCTCATAATTTAAATTTTCATTACTGTATTTATTATTGTCATAACTAAAATCATGTTCATAATAATAATCAAAATTTTTCTTTAATCTTTCTAACATATTATATTTTTTCATTTTGACTGAGGCATTTGAGATAGTTGGATTTTCAAAAATATCATTTACATTAAATTTATATTTTAAAGCTAATTTATTAACTACTTGAATTATTTTTATTGAACTTCCTCCCAAATCAAAAAAATTGTTGTTTATGCTAATTTTTTCAACCCCTAATACTTCTTGCCATACTATAATCATATCTCTTTCTATTTCATTCCTTGGTGGTACATAATTATTCTCTTTCTCAATACTAGCTTTCGGTTCAGGCAATCTTTTTATATTTATTTTTCCATTTGAAGTTAATGGTATTTTTTTTACTCTTATAAAGTAGTCTGGTATCATATAGTTAGGTAATTCTTTTGATAAAACGTCCCTGAAAGTTTTTGTTTTTATTTCATAATTAGACATATAATATGAATAAAGATATTTTTCTTTATTACCTTTATCAATAACTATTGCATTTTTTACAAATTCCACTTTCCGAAGTTGATTTTCAATTTCACCTAGTTCTATTCTAAATCCACGAATTTTAACCTGATTATCCATTCTTCCTAAAAACACTATGTTTCCGTCAGCTAACCATTTAGCTAAATCACCTGTTTTATACATTATTTTTCCTTCTTCAAATGGATGATATATAAATTTTTGTTTTGTTAATTCAATATTTGACAAATAATCTCTTGCTAGTCCATCTCCAGAAATATATATTTCGCCTATTATTCCAATAGGCAACACTTTGGAATTTTTATCCAATATAAATATTTTAACATTATTTATTGGCTTCCCAATAGGAATATTAATATGATTTTCATCAACTAGATATATTGTTGAAATTACTGTATTTTCAGTTGGACCATACATATTATATAATTTATAATTATTTTTCTTATATTTTTTAAGTTTATCTCCTCCAGTTAACAAAATTCTTAAGGAATCATTACTTTGAAGTTGAAAATATTCACAAATAGGTGTAGGTAAAAAAGTTATTGTAATTTTATTCTTATTAAAATAATTATTTAATTCAACCATATCCTTTCTTAATTGTTCATTTATTATATGAATTGTAGTTCCACTTATCATATATGGTACAATTTCCATGAAACATGCATCAAATGAAACACTAGAATATAATACACTATTATCCAATTCACTAACAGCAAATTTATTTACATACCAGATACATAAATTTACCGCTGATTTACTTTCAAGTCTTACACCCTTAGGTTTCCCAGTTGAACCAGATGTGTAAATTACATATATCAAATTATTAGTATTAGTAGTATTAGTAGTATTAGTAGTATTAGTAATATTACTAATACTAATTTTTTTAGAGTTGTTTTTTTCTTTATCCAATAAATTTATTTTTAAACAATTCAATGGTATATCAATTCCTACATTACTTAATATTATTTCAGTGCTACTATCTTCTAACATATACTTAATTCTATTTGTAGGCAACTTTGGATCTATTGGTAAATATGCTCCTCCAGCTTTTAGTATTCCAAACATCCCTATAATCATTTCGAAAGAATGTTCAACCATTAATCCTACAATTTTTTCTGGACCTACACCTTTTTCTCTTAAATACCATGCTAAATTATTCGCTTTTTCATTTAATTCTCTATATGTCATTTTTTTATCTTCAAAAACTAATGCTATATTATCTGGAGTCTTATCAACTTGTTCTTCAAATAACTCATGAATTGTTTTATCTTTTGGATAATCAACATATGTATCATTGAATTCATATAAAATTTTATTTTTTTCTTCTTTAGATAATATATCAATATCTTTTATTGGTATATTTAAATCAAGTATTAATATTTTTAATATGTTTTTAAAATGATTAATAAATCTACATATTGTATCCTTTTTATATAATTTAGTTGCATATTCTATCTGAAATAAAATTTTATCTTCTTCTTCAATATATGAGAGTGTCATATCAAATTTTGATATTTTACTTTCATATTCTTGAAAACTAAATTTTATATTTTCTATTTGTTCTACCTTATCCATTGAGAACATAGGAGAAAGCACAACATCAAATAATGGATTTCTACTTAAATCTCTCTTAAAATCCAAACATTCAACTAATTCTTCAAATGGATACTCCTGATTGTCTATACCAAATAACATACATTTTTTTACTTCTTCAATAAAATCAATTGCTTTTTTATCTCCATTGGGATAATTTCTTAAGGCTATTGTATTTACAAACATTCCCAGCATATTATTTGTATCACTATGTGTTCTATCAGATACAGGCATTCCAATAATTATATCCTCTTGTCCAGTGTATTTTGACAAAACTATATTAAGTACAGACAATAAAATCATATGAATTGTTGTTCCAGTTTTATTCATAATTTCTTTAATTTTAGAATACTCATCTTTTTTTTTTTAAATAAAATTTGAGTGTTCTAAAAGTAAAGAAATTATGTATAAAAATGGTAAAACAATTTATATTATT
>JBDMZA010000123.1:0-4011 GCA_039770155.1 Clostridiales bacterium | reverse complement strand
AAATTCTTTTTCATTATCAACTCTTATCATTGAAGCAGTTTTTAATTCATTTTCAGAATGTCGATAATCATCATCTAAAGGGTCTTTTGCATAATTATTCTCAATTATATTTTTACCATCAGATACTAAAACAGTTAAATCATATTGCAGAGCATACATGGCCTCGTTTCTGGCTATTTCTATTCTCTTTAGATATTTTGTTTTAGGGTCTGATTTTATATATTCACCCTTTGCTAGTATAGAAATTGTACTTTCTATAGAATCGCTTTCAAAAACACTACCATCGTTAAATACTATAAGAAGTGGCAGTGTGGGATTTTTATCAGTGTCAACATTTGGCACTCTTAAAATTTTATACATTAAACATCTTCTCCTTATTTTTTAGTTCCCCTAGGTATACCAGGCATTTTTTGAATATAACTTTAAAACTGAATCCTTATCTTTTTTACGTGTAAATACTATGTCAACAAAATCTCTTACCTTTAAATTACTATTTGAGTCATTTGATCCGATAATCTGATCTTTTAAAATATTACCCCTTCTTTTCATTGCTTCAGATTCAGAAGTAGATCCAAATCTAGCCTTTTCAGATGCAAATATAATACCATTTGCTATCTTTACGTTGGTTTGCAGAATGGCTGGCTCTAAACTACTATTGAAATATCTTAGTTCGATGGTATTTGGCTTATCACTATCGTGGATATTTGTTAAATTAACTCCATAATATCGATTATATCTTGAAGCATCTGTTGCAAGCCTGTTTATATCAGTTGAATTTGTCACAGGAAAATTTTGATCTAAGACTCTAGAAGCATTTGGGGCAAATGGTGTTGCATAATGATCTACACCTGATCTAACTTGACCACTATCACCACCTGCGAATCTATACATTACAGGTTCAAAACTACCAGTAGCCTTGAAAAATCTTCGCCAACGATGTTCGGCTGTATCAAGTGGATTCATATCAATATGTATATGTCCACCACAATGAGAATTAACCTTAGCATTATGTCTTTTAGCTACATCACATATAGTTTGTAAGGTTTGCCAGGTTTCTGGAGTATCTCTAAGAGGTGGAGAAACTAATTCTCCTCCTCTTATTCCCAAAGAACAATCTTTTTCTAATTTCCACTTTCCAATTACTGATGGAGCGTGGTACTGAACTTGATGATCATATCCGCAAATCCCCATATCATAAAGTTCTCTTGCTATAGCATTTGCATTACCATCTACAAATTCAATTTCCAAACCGAAAGTGTTATTACTTCCGTTTAAAACATTTTCATATTCATATTGAAAATCTTCTGCTTCGGAATTTATTAAAGTTTCTTGAAATTCTCTCTCGTGATCTGCATAAAAAAATTGATCATCTTCATAGTTGTTATTTATATTTTGTCGTATTGCTTCATTTGCTGTATCTAAACCTATCTGTAAGTTTATTGCTGCCCCAGATTCGCTTAAATCATCTTGATTATTTATTCTATTGTTCATTCTTGAAATAAGGTTATTGATAGAGGATACAGCATCTACAGCAGATGTTTGACATGAGATTGTGTTTCTTCTTGATTTTGGAATAATACCACCTCGTTTACTCTTTTCTTTTTGAGGCATCTAAAAATAAAATTAGATATATATTTGTCGCTATCAGGTAATTGGTTTAAAGTATAGTCTCTGTAAAGTTTAATTAATTTTTCTTTAGGTAACTTTGAAAGTTTTAAAATTTTGTCTGAATTGTAGATTTCATCATATATTTTACTGAAGTAGATAATATTTTTTTCTAATAATTCATCAAAAGTAAGGTGTGGAACTTGTTTTCTCACTTCTGATAATATACCTTTTCTGCTTTGAATATAGGCTGAATGATTTAATATTATAAGTTTATTTCTTTTTTTTGTGGAGTTGTAAATTTCTGCAATTCTAAAAGGTGATGAAACACCTGCTAAAATTATTTCAACATTTCTATTTATTTTATTAATTAAATATCTAAGACCAAGTAAACTATGGTTCCAATGACTTGAAGCTTTTAAACCTACACCTACATTTTGAAAAGAAAAAGCAATTAGTTTTATATTTTTTTTATTTATCTCATCAATCCAGTAGTCCAAATCTTTATGATTAAACCAACTTATATCAGGAATTGTATTAATACCTATATCCAGCATTTCATTATAAACAATGGAAGTTCTCTTTATATTATATAGATGATCAATTCTTGGAGAATCAATATATACACTAAAATTTGGGGCTATAACACTAGTGAAATTCATATTTTTGATTGATTTATATACACTATATCGCTTATCCCAAAATCCTTCTAAGAATCTGTCCTTGACATAAAACTCCAAAATTGTTTTGGTACCTATTTTTAAATTTAGTGTTTTTAGATAACCTTTTTCAAGGTACCTTTTTACAATTTTTTCACCATTGTTTGATAGAACATTTCCAGCATGGAGAGCTACAAATTTTGATTCTATACTTGTATTTAATCTATGAGGTATTACAGGAACATGTATAGGAAGTTGTATGTGCTTATTTTGATTAATATTAATACCAAGATTGCCAAATGAATCTAGGTATTTATCAACATTTTCTCTATATGTGCATATAGAGCTACAATAATTACATTTCTTTTTACAAACTAGTGCTTCACAAAATGAACACCCACCACATCTGCTAAAATACTTACAAGAATTACATTTGTTTTTACAGGATTTCATTATTCTAAAAACCTTTTGATTGATGTTGATAAGTTTTCCAAGGCAAATGATATAGTTTGTAATTCTTTTTTAGTGGTCTTAATTCCCATAAGCATATCAATTTGAGTTTTTAAAACTCTAATATTTTTTAAAACTTCAGTTGTTTCACAATTTACCATTGTTATCATCTCCTTTAATTTTAACTATAGATTTTGGATAATAGATTGTAAAAAGTTTTTTTATTGTTTTGAGTTTCAATCTTTGATCCTCTTCTTGCATATTTTTCTTTTCTAGCTCTATTTTTAGCAGCCAACTCATCAACATTAAAATATTTACCAATGGGCTCAGAATAAACAGAACTAGACTTCACCTTTTCTTCTTCACCTTTTTTACAGCAATCGCAGTGTAGTGCATAATCATAGATATATGTTTTGTCATTTACTTTTTCGAATTTTCTTAATATATCATAACCTTTATTATTACAAACATAGCAATAGTATGTATTTGGATTCTTTTTATCAGATGATTTATGTGTGTGTCTGTTGTAAAGAGCCAAAAATTGTGGTAAAGTAGGCATATTGTTTAGGTATAGATAATTTGATTTTAAATTATTTACTACTTTCTGGACTGGAATCTCAAATAGGGGTTCCAGTTCATTTAACCAAAGTGTTGTTTTCTCATCTGAAAGAGTCTTATTGTATAATCCAGTTATTTTTACCAAAGCACTATAGGCCTTTTCTTTTGTCATAATAGACCAGCCTCCTTCTTTGAATTATATAAAGCAAAAATTCTTTCTTTTTTACGCTCAGCATCAGATTTTAAACATGTGTTTTTCTTATTTTCAAATTCTTTATCAGTCCAGTCTATATAACCTGAATTAAAAAATTTTTTCCCTGATTGCAATTCTTTCCAACCACCATTTATTTTTAAGTCTATGTCATATTTTAAATACCTTTCAATACAATTTAAAAATCCATCGCCAAGATTAAAAAGTATATTTTTTTGATCGCTAGAAATATCATTTTTTCCTTCTTTTTTCGGATATCTTAGCCAGGCATTTTCAAAAAATTTCTCCACATCTCTTGATAAATTTTCATTTTGAATTAAAGATGGATTATGTTTTTTAAATTCTTCAAGAATTGTTTTTTGAAAGTACTTAAAAGAATTTATTTTGTTGAAAGGATTTCTTTTACTAAATTCCTTGGAAATTCTAAAGGTATTTTGTTTTATGATTTCGAACTTTTCTTCTAGAGATATTTCAAAATCTGTATTATGCGTTAAAACTTCTTTTATTGCAGCTTTATCATTATTATTT
>JBDMZA010000122.1:0-6867 GCA_039770155.1 Clostridiales bacterium | reverse complement strand
ACATCAACCACAAAATCATTAATTTCACCTGCAAGAAAACCAGTAGGATCAACAAATCTCATTGGGTTATTAAAGCAATACATGTACTTATTTAAAGTACTTGGATTTACAGCGTTACCCTTATAGGAATCCTCTGATATAAACCTTCCTATTTCAGGCATATAATATCTTGCTTGAGCAAAGAGTAAATTTGAATTGTCATCTTGTTGAAAACCTGTAAATCCTATATTTTTATCTGAATTACCTTCACCAAAGGATGAAAATTTATATTTATTTACAATGTCTCCATTTGGATCTATTTTTAATCGAGGATTACCTATGGAATCTTTTATGTAGAAATTATTGGTACTATTTTCTATTGAGAACTCTGCTGAACTCCCATAACCAAATACATTTTTTACTAAATCATTATCTTTTTCTATCATTAACAAACTGTTATATCTGGGATTTGTTATATCTGGATAATGTTTTTCATCATTTACAAATACTCTTCTTCCAAGTCCATCATACTTATAGAGATTCTTATTGTTTTTATGATCGCTTCCTGCTAATCGATTATTTGCTCCAAATAAATATTTACTAGTTATAACACCGTTTTCAGTTATTTCTTTTAAGTTTCCCCTTTTATCATAATTAAAGTTTTTAACAAAATTCCCCTCTACTATTTCATCCAATTGGCTGGAATTATTGTATTTAAAGTTTTTCACTTTTTCTATTGTTCCATTTTTAAGATTTTCAATTTTTGTAATATTACCTAATGAATCATAAATATATTTTTGAGTTTGACCATCTTCTAAAATCTCTTCTGTTAAAAAGTTTAAGTTATCATATTTGTATTGAGTATTAATTCCATTTTCTATTTTATTTATTTTATTACCATACTCATCATATTTATATTCTAATTCGTCCATTATATTTCCATCTTTAGAATATGTTATAGCTTTTGTTATATCTGCTGCATAGTTAAATTCATATTCTCTTTTCACACCATTTGGATAAGTTATATTGTCTAAATAACCAGATTTTTTGTATTTATAAATAAGTTCATCCTTATCATGAATTATTTTTTCAATTCTTCCGATACTATCATATTTATAATTTATCTCATCACCATCAGGATAGACTATTTTAGTTTTTTGATTTAATGCATCCCAAGCATATTGAATTTTTTTATTATCAAAATCACAATATTCTGTAACTCTTCCCATATTGTTATATTTAATTGAACTAGTTCCAAACCAATCATCAACTTTAATTAAATTATTTATACTATTATATGTAAATTCTGCTTTTCTTCCATCTCCATAAATCATACTTTTTATGTTGTTTTCAGGATCATAAGCAAATTTAGTTGAATTGCCTTCTCTATCTCTATTTTCTATTAAATTACCATTTTCATCATATACATACTCTGTTACATTACCACTTTCATCTATTTCTTTTGTTATTTGTCCATTTTTGTTATATACAAATTTAGTTATAAGCTCATTCAATACTTCATCTTCACTAAAATTACTAGCTTCTTTAGATTTTTGATATCTATGTATTTGAGTTAAATTATTTATAATATTGTATTTATACTCTGTTTTATTTCCATTGCCATCTATAACTTTTACTAAATTGCCAAGTAGATCATATTCATATTCAAATTTAATTCCACTATTATCTGATATCTTGATTACTTCACCCTTATTATTATAATCAATTTTTTGATAATTCCATTCACCATCAATTATCTGTATTAATCTGTCCATATTATTGTAAAGACACGTACTCTCAACACCTAAATGACTAACATACTTTGTTAAATTTCCTTTTTTGTCATATAAAAACTTGTCAAAAGTATCATCTGGATAAATGATCTTTGAAATCTTTCCTTTTTTATTAAATTCATATTTGATTTCTACTCCATTTGGATAAACTACAGAACTAATATTGCCCATTATGTCAAAATTATATTTCGTTATATTTCCTTCCCTATCTTTATATGTTTTTATTTGACCTGCACTATCATATTCATATTCGATTACTTGATTTAGATCATTTATAACTTTTCTTATTTTTCCAGTTTTACTATATTCTAATTTTGTTGAAGCTCCATTTCCATTTATTACTTCAACTATTCTATTTAGCTCATCATATTTAAATTGTCGAGTACTACCCAAAGGATTTACAGTTTTTACTATATTACCATTTAGGTCATATTTATAAATATATTTATTCCCATTATAATCTTTAACGGAAGAAATTTTATTGTTTTCATTATATTCAAAACTAATTTTTTCTCCATCTTCTCGGATTATTGTGCTCACTTCTCCCATTTCATTGTACATAAATTTCTTTGAATAGCCTGCTTCATTAATAATCTCCGAAACATTACCCATTAAATTATAAATTATCTTTGCAGACATACCATTTACATCAATATATTCTATAGGTAATTTCTTTTTATTATATTTAATATATCTAGTTGAATTATCTGGAAATATTATCTTTTCTATTTGATCATTTAAGCCAAATTCAAATCTTCTCGTATTTCCATTTTGATCTGTGATTGCAGATAATTTATTTAATTCATTATACTCAAATTTAATGAAATCATTTTCCTGATCATGTATTTCCTCTAAATTTCCTTTTTTGTTATATACTGCACTTGTAGTAGTTTTATCAGGAAAGAAAAACTTTTCTATTAAACCGATTTTATTAAATTTATATTTTATTTCTCTATTTAAAGGATCAATTGACTTAGTAATATTACCTTTTTCATCATACTCAAATTTATATACTGCACCCTCTTCATTTATAAAACTGGAAATTTTATTTTTATAATATGTATATGATTTTTTATTTCCCTGAGGATCTATTTCTTTTATAAGTTTGCCTTTATCATCATATTCATATAAATACCTATTACCTAATTTATCAATATGAACAGTTTTATTATCTCTTCTATCAAATTCTTTTATAATTTTTCCATCATTATATTCTTCTTCAAATATTCTGTTTTTACTGTCTTTTCTGAAAATTGTTTTGGTTTTATTCCTGTCTGTAAACGTTACTGTATTTTCAAAATCATCATATTGAAACCTTGTCGTAGAGTTATCAGCCAAATTTTGTTTTAATACTTTTCCAATTGAATCATAATGATTTTCAACAATTTTATTATCTAGTTCATCTATCATTTCTTTAATGAAATTATCAAAATATGTGTATTTAAAATCATTACCTTCAGTATTTTTAAAGCATACAAGTCTTTCTTTTTCATCATAACTATATTCTATTGACCTATTGAAACAATCCTTAACTTTAACAATTTTATTGTCAATATATTCAAATTCTAAAAAACCACATTTATTTTGAACTTTTATTAAATTTCCTTCAATATAAATTAACTCGATTTTATTATTATTTACATCTTCAATATACTTTAGTTTTCCTTTGAAATTAAAAATATATTTAGTTTCATTTTCTAATTTTAATATATACTCACCTTCAAAGTACTTTAAAGTACGTCCTGGTCTTTCTTTATTTTCATAGTTGTTTTTATCTATTGATTCGTATACTTCTGTACGACCATCTTCATGAGTTATTTTTATAAAACTATTATTTTCCAATTTTAAACATACTTCAAAATTGTGATGCCAATTTGTCCCTAATGATCCATTCCAAACATCAATAGAATTATAACTTCTTTTAAAAACCAAAGGAGTTACACCATTTACAATTAAATCACTTTGAATTGTTACAAAATTTCCTGTAGCATTATTTATCGGGTCAGCTATAAAATTCCAACAATCTTTTAATTTATCTGTTATTCCTGCAAGGCAACTCGTAGAAATTGTTTTGGCAATTCCCACCAAAAATTCTATTTCTTCTTTATGTTCCGAAGCCCAAGTTGATATAGTTCTGATACCTTCAACCACTAAAGCACTTGTAATTATTGTAGATTTCAAAACTATAGGTAGTGGACTAAATAGAACTGATGTTGCTGATGTCAAATTAAAATCAGTAAATAAATCAGTTATATCTTCTTTCAAATCATAAATATATGCCCAAAATTTTTCTAGAAAACCTGCTTCTAACTTCTTTTTGTATTTTTTATCTGTTTCCTGATAGTTATCTATCGCATCTTTTACATAATTACTCATATTATCTATTTTTTCTGCAGATTTTTCTATTCTTTTTTTAATAGATTCTAAATTTGTTCCTATTCTGTTTTTTGATAACGCTTCATTATCAAGATTATTTAAAACAAAACCCACACTTGTTTCTATTATCTTTATATTGTCTTTCATAGAGCATAAAGCTCTATAAACATTCCACATTCCATTATAATTTATATAAATATCTCCCATAATTCACCCCGATTTTAGTCAGAATTCAAAAATAAACCAGTCACTTTTTTGAATATCCCTTAATTAATTAAAAACTATTTTTTATTTTATTTGCTATTTTATTATCTACACCATCAAAGTCTTCAGCTACATTTTTAATATTCATTGATACTTCATCTATTATTTCAGCAATTTTTTCTAAATCATTTGAATGTTTTTTCATTCTTTCTTCAAATGCTTCACATGCTTCCCCTGTCCAAATCCCATCCATTTCTTTCTTAAAATCACTTAAAGGAATAATTATTTCCTCTATATATTTACGCCTTAATTTATTAAACTTATTTGATTTATCTTTCATTTTATCAACCATAATCTTTAACTTATCTGCCGCCAAATATATCACCTCATTTTTTTCTTTATTTCCATAGGGATAACAAAAAACAAATCTCACTTCTTGAGATATGAATTGCTACAATTCAAACGGATTTCTAACGAAAATAATTTGGTATTATTCATTCTTTTTAAAACTCTTTGATAATTCCTTATCTTGTTCTTTAAAAAAATCCACTGTTTTATTCATTTGCTGTATTGTAGAATCTATTATATCTATAACAGAATCAAAAACTTTTTTATACTTATACATACTATCCGAATAAGCACTACATGAATCTCCAACCCATATAGATTTCATTTCTTCCTCTAAATTTGTTATTGGCTTTAATATCTCAGCTTCATACTTTTCTTTAATTTTACTTAATTTTTCAACTCTACCTTCTATTTCCGAAGTATTCATTTTTACTTTTTCAGCCATTTTAGCACCTCCAAAAATCCTTATGATGAACCTTGTTACTTCTTTGTAAATGTATTAGCAGCATTTTCAATATCACAAGCAATAGATTCCAAAACACATGTGATTTTGTCTAATTCATTTATGTTTTTATCAAATAATTGAATCATCAATTTTCCTGATTTTCCTCCCCAATTATTTCCAGAGTTTTTTCTTATGGGTTTAAATTCTTCCTTTATAATCTTATTAAGAGCATCTTTAGCTTGTCGTATAGGTTTTGCATAGGCTCTAACATTTTCAGATGTTGGTTTCAATTTAATCACCTACCATTTTAAAATATGGATATTATTTTTCAGTCTATCCTTAGACAGAATCAAAAAATAAACTAGTCAACTTTTAAAAAAAATCCGTTAAAGCATCAGCATTTTTGAAAAAAAGTTGTCTTATGAAGTTTTTGATTATGCCTTATTTGTATTTTATTTTAATATTATCTAAAACTTCACAAATACTTGTCTCAGCTTCCTTATATTTCAAAGGTATGAATTCAAAAATCATTTCTTCTTCATCAATTACTTCTTTCATTTGATAAATATTTTTATTATTTTGAATAAAAACAATATTTTTACCTATCAAAGTATCATCAAATAATTTATTTATAAATATTGAAAAATATATGTCAGGTTTATTTAATAAATCAAATATATCTGAAACATCATCAATCGTGTATCCATATTTTTCTATTTTTTTTGCTATATCCTCATCGGGAACTTCTTTTCCTAATTCTTCTTTCATTTGAAACAGCATTTTTTTTGGTAATTTTACATTTTTTGTTTTTTCACTATCTATATCATACATAATAGTTCTTTTAAGTATTAAATCTTTCATTTCCTCAATTGTATTTAAAATATTAAATTCATATTCTTCATCATTACCTAAGTTTAGCATGGATACTATAAATCCTTTTGATACATAGTAATGATGTTCTAGTACCTTATCATATTTTTGTGTATTGTTAACCAAAATGTAAGCATCATGAATACAGCAAGCATTAATAATCGCATATATAATCTCATTTATAATTATATTTTCTACTTTTCCAGTCCTAATAATTTTTTTTCTTTTCAATTCATCTATTACCATTTTAAATTCACTCTTTATAAAACCTTGATCCATTGTATTAATAGGAACCTCTATACCAATAATTTGAAAATTCCCAGTAAGCGCTGCCAGATACACTATCTCGTTTCTTTTTAAAACAATACTTTTGTTAGACTTAGAATTATTATCTACCATAAAATTTCTCCTAATAAACTAGAATTATAAAGCTAAAACATTTGTTTTTTTACATAAAATATATTTTATCAGGACCACTGATTTTTTTCACAAGTGCTTTTAGCTCTTGAAATTCAATATTAAGTTTATTTGCCATAATCTCAATTCCCCCTAATAAACTATTCGCTTATTAGATTTTACGCTTATACCCATGAATTGTCAATATATTTTTAGGTAGAAGTATTAATATTTATATAAGCTCGGCTTTTTTGTATATTGTCTATTATATCTGACAAATGTATTTTAAGTCATATTATACCTGTTTTTATATTTTATCTTAACTCATCTAATAATTACTGCTTTTATGAACTTAGGGATATCCAAAAAATAAACTCAATTTTTCGAGTATGAATTCGCACGATTTAAGCGAACTTCAGACGAAAAGAATTTGGTATTATTTTTTAGGTTCTCCTT
>JBDMZA010000121.1:0-10314 GCA_039770155.1 Clostridiales bacterium | reverse complement strand
CAATAAAAAAAATATAATGTATTAAAAAAATAATAAATCTTATAAAAAAAATAAAAAATATTATTTTAATTGGATTAATTGTTAAAAAAAATTAATTGTGGAAAATTTAATGACTAAAGTTATGAGGATTATCATTCTAAAAAAAGTTATTATATTCCATATATATGTAATTTGATAATTTTATATTATTTTATTGTTTGTCTATATATAATCAGAAATGGTAACTTTACTTTGCTTTATTGCGCTTATATACAACAATCCATGGCTGGTCAATTCAATTCAATTCGTTGCTTGTTCATTGTGTAATGAGGTACAGAATATTCATAATGGATATCTAAAAAAATAAATCCTAAATATAGAGCATGAATTCTTATGTTTTAGTAGAGTTTCAGATGAAAAGAATTTGGAATTATTTTTTTAGGGTTTCCTAAGCGATAATAATAAAAAAATTTATAGTTTGGCGTTAAATTAACAAAAATATAATGAAAAAGTAATATTTATTTATCTATAGATATTTTATTTGATATGAGAATTGATAATAATATTGTTCAATGATATAATTTTTTAGTAAATAAAGTAATTATAGATAATTATTATATATTATAATATCCCTGAGAGGAACTATATATAATTACATATCATGGTAGAACCTAAAAAATGTTATTGTATTCTTATTATTTGAAAATAAATAAAAATATATGATTCTTTACTTAAAATAGTCAATTTATTTTTTGAAAATATCCTTATATTGGATTAATAAAATTTGGTTCATTACTCAAGAATGGAGAGTTATTTTTTGGCTATTTTAATAGTCATTAGATAGGAGTAAAATATGAAAAATAAGAAAATGGAAATTGTTGCAGCTATTGATATTGGATCAAATTTAATAAGAATGTCAATTGCACAAATTTTTTCAAATGGAAAAATTATAAGATTAGAGAACTTGAAAAAACGTACTTTAATTGGAAGAGATACATTTTCAACTGGTAGAGTTCAGGTAAGTTCTATACATGAAGCTTGTGATACATTAAAAGGTTTTGTAAATTTAATGAAGGATTATCATGTTAAAATATATAAGGCGGTTACAACAAGTGGTATTAGAGAGGCAGAAAATGGAGAATATGTTTTAGAGCAAATTAAATTATCAACTAAACTTGATATAGAAGTGATAAATAATGCTCAAGAAAGATTTTATATGTATAAATCAATAAGAAAGAATATTCCTGATAACTATCTTTCAAAAGATTATGGAAACTTAATTATGCATATTGGTTCAGGTGGTGTTGAACTTTCAGTGTTTAACAAAGGAAGTCTTAAGTATGCTGATTATATTAAAATTGGAGCTTTAAGACTAAGAGGTATGTTGTCAGAATTAGAAAGAAAAACAATGGATTTTCCAAGTATTATGGAGGAATTCATAGAAAGTAGAATAGAATTTTTATATAAAAGATTTAAAAATTTTAATATTAAATACTTAATAGGATTAGGTGGAGAGTTAAAAATAATAGTTAAAATAGCAAAAAAATATGGTTATGATAATAATTCAAATTTTATTAATAAGGAACATTTAAATTTATTATATAATAATTTAAAATATACGACTACTGAACAAATAATTAACGAATATTCCATAGAGCAAAATGATGCGGAAATTCTTTTACCTTCAGTAATTGTGTTTTATAAAATATTAAATATGATAAATGCAGATGGTTTGTATGCACCAATGTTATCATTAAGGGATGGTATTTTAGTGGATATGTCTGATGAGCATTTTAATATTGAAGGTAAAAATGATTCAATAAATGATATTTTAAGTTCAATATGGTATTTAGCAGACAATTTTTCAATTGATATTGTTCATTGTAAATATGTTGAGAACATTGCTCTTAGTATTTTTGATCAAACAAAAAGATTGCATAAAATGACAGGAAATGATAGATTTTTCTTGAGAGTTGCTTGTATTTTGCATGATGTTGGTAAACATGTGAATCATAATCAACATGATTTACATTCATATAATATAGTTAAAAATCAAGGTATTATGGGGATGTCTGATTATGATATTAATATTATTGCAAATATTGCAAAATATCATGATGAAATGTTACCAAGTTTAAATGATGAAAACTATAGTTATCTGAAAGTAGATGAT
This sequence comes from Clostridiales bacterium, assembly GCA_039770155.1. Classification (GTDB taxonomy): domain Bacteria; phylum Bacillota; class Clostridia; order Acetivibrionales; family JBDMZA01; genus JBDMZA01. The sequence goes on along the minus strand of JBDMZA010000121.1, from coordinate 8,162 downwards.
CGAATAAGAGTATCTAAATTGTCAGCAATATTAAAATTAGCAGAAGCTCTTGATGTGTCACACAAACAAAAGATAAACAATATAGTAATAGTTGTCAAAAATAAAAATTTGATTTTTAAAGTGGATTCGAAAACAGAAATACTTTTAGAAGAGTGGAACTTTAGAGAAGGAGCTGAATATTTTAATGAAGTTATAGGTTATAAACCAATAATTATGTTAGGGTGATTGAAAGTGGAAGATATAAGTATTCATAGTAAATATATAAATAGAGAATTAAATTGGTTAGAGTTTAATGATAGAGTTTTAAGTGAAGTAATAGATAGAGATAATCCTTTATTTGAAAGAATGAAATTTGCTTCTATAGTAAGTTCAAATTTAGATGAATTTTTCATGATAAGGGTGGCATCTCTTTATGATCAAGTTAATGCTGGTTTTGCAAAAAGAGATATTTCTGGTTTAACTCCAAAAGAACAAATAGCCAAAATTGACAAAAAAGTTCATGATATGGTAGAAAGATTGTACAAATGCTATTTGAGAAATATTATAAGATCTTTAAATTATGAGGATATTTATTTTTTAAAGGAAAAAAATTTAGATCAGAAACAAACTGAATTTATTAAAAAATTTTATTTAAAGAATATTTTTCCTGTTATAACACCTATGGTTGTTGATATAAGTAGACCTTTTCCTCTTATTCTTAGTAAAAGTCTAAATATAGCATTACTTTTAGAAAATAGAAAAAAAGGAGAAGGAAATATATTTGCTACTGTTCAAGTTCCATCTGTTTTGAAACGATATATTCAATTACCTTCTGATAATATGGATTTTATGTTGATTGAAGATGTTATTAAGATGTTTTTAGAGGATTTGTTTAATGGACACAAGATAATAACTTCTGCATGTTATAGAATTACAAGAAATGCAGATAATGGATTAGATGAGGAAGAAGCCGAAGATTTGCTAGAAGCTATTGAGCAATACATTAAGAAAAGAAAATGGGGTGCAACAATAAGACTAGAAGTTGAAAAAGGTATTGAAGAGGATCTTTTGAATGTTTTAGTAAAAGAATTTTATGTTCCCAAATCAGGAATTTATAATATAAATGGTCCAATAGATTTAACTTTTTTGATGAAAATGTATTCAATAAAAGGTTTTGAACATATAAAATATAAACCATTTATTCCACAGTCACCAGCTTATGTTTTGGAAAAATTTAATGAAGATGACTCATTGATAAAAGAGGATGTTTTTGAAATTATAAATAGAGGTGATGGATTAGTACATCATCCATATGAAAGTTTTGATATAATTATAGATATGGTTAATCAAGCTGCTGATAATCCAGATGTACTAGCAATTAAACAAACATTATACAGAGTAAGTGGCAATTCGCCAATAATAAAAGCTCTAATGAGAGCTGCTGAAAATGGAAAACAAGTAACTGTTTTAGTTGAATTAAAAGCAAGATTTGATGAAGAAAATAATATATTATGGGCAAAACAACTTGAAATGTCTGGCTGTCATGTCATTTATGGACTTGTTGGTTTGAAAATTCATTGTAAAATGCTTTTAGTTGTAAAAAGAGAAAATAATGAAATTAAACGGTATGTTCATTTAGGAACAGGTAATTATAACGATGTAACTGCAAAAATTTATACTGATATAGGTTTTCTTACATGTAATCCTTATATTGGTTCAGATGTATCTGCAATATTTAATATGTTATCAGGTTATTCAAGGTTAGTGGACCTATATAAGCTCACTATAGCTCCGATAAACTTAAGAAATAAGTTTTTGAAATTAATTGAACAAGAAATAAAAAATGTAAAAAATGGTAAAAAAGGAAAAATAATTGCGAAAGTAAATTCACTTTTTGATAAAGGTATAAGTGATGCTCTTTACAGAGCTTCATCAAAGGGTGTTAAGATAGAACTGATAATAAGAGGTATATGTTGTATAAAACCTAATTTAAAAGGTATTAGTGAAAATATTAAAATAAGAAGTATTGTTGGGCGATTTTTGGAGCATACACGAATTTTCTATTTTTATAATGATGGAAATGAGCAAATATTTTTGTCAAGTGCAGATTGGATGACTAGAAATTTAGATAAAAGAGTTGAAACATTATTCCCTATTGAAGATAAAAAATTAATGAAACAATTAAAGGCAATACTGAATATATATCTATGTGATCGACAGAAATCACGTATAATGACAAAAGATGGAGAATATAAGAGAATTAGAAGAAAAAAGGGACAAAATTTATCAAGTCAAGAATATTTTTATTCTAAGTCAAGAGAAACGACTAAAAATTTTAAAACAATTGATGTAGATAATTTTAAAATAAAATTAGAAGCTGACTAGAATTGATTGAATGATATCCAGAAAATGAATTTAAATTAATGAGTATAAAATTGTACTAATTAAGAGAACTTTAGACCAAGAGAATTCGATATTATTTTTTAGGTTTTCTTATAGAACAGTAGATTATTGATATTTTAAAGATTGGATTAGGAATAAGGCATAATCTAAGAATAAAGTAGTTAACTTTTTGATTATGTCTTATAAGTTTAAATAAAAATGGTTTTATGGTATATTATTATATATTAATTAAAAAAAGGAGCACTCAAATAATGGAAATATTTAACAAAGCAAAAGAATTAGCAAAAATGATTGAAGAAAGTAAAGAATTAAGTGATTTGAAGACTATGGAAATTAAAGTTTATGAGGATGAAGACTCAAAAACTCTAACTGAAGAATATAGTGAAATATATAATAAGTTTACATCTGCTTTAAATAACCAAGATGAAGAGGAAATAGCTCTATTAAAAGAATCTTATAGTGAAATAATGAATAAAATAAATGAAAATGAATTAACAAGAACTATGTTTGAAGCAAAAGAAGAGTTTGATAAAATGATTGAGACCATAAATAAAATAGTGAATTTTGCAATTACAGGGAATGAAGAAGATAGTAGCAAATGCTCAACTGGCTCATGTTCTTGTAGTGGTTGTAAATAAAAGATTTTATGAATCATTATCAGTTGCTTAATTTTATATTGTTAATAGATGTTTTTTTATTAAGGGGGACGTAATTTGGAATCAATTGATATTGCTAAAAGAATAATTGATTTTTTAGATTCTAAAAAAGCTATTGATATTATGAGAATTGAAATTAAGGATATTTCTATTCTTGGAGATTATTTTATTATATGTAGTGGTAATTCAACAACACATATTAAAGGTTTAGCTGATGAATTAATAAAGGAACTTAAAAAAAATAGTATTGAATGTTTAAAAAAAGAAGGATATGAAAGTGCAAGATGGATTTTAGTAGATTATGGAGATGTGATTGTTCATATATTTCATAAAGAGGATAGAAAATTTTATAATTTAGAACGAATTTGGGCAGATGGAAAGATAAAATCTATATAAAAACAAAATGGAGAACTTGTATTTATAATAGAAAGTTTTAATATTTAGAAATTTATTGTCTTAGGAGAACCTAAAAAATAATACCAAATTCTTTTCGTCTGAAGTTCGCTTAAATCGTGCGAATTAATACTCGAGAATTAGAGTTTATTTTTTGGATATCCCTTAGAAGGATAAATTTAGTATATAGTATTGTTTTTCTTATATGGGAATTTCGATTAAACTGTGCGAATTTATACTCGAAAATTAGAGTTTATTTTTTGGATATCCCTAAGGAGAGCCTAAAAAATAATACCGAGTTCTTTTCGTCTGAAGTTCGCTTAAATCGCGCGAATTCATACTCGAGAATTAGAGTTTGTTTTTTAGCTATCCCTAAGTAATAAAAAGAAAAGTGGTGTATAATATGAAGTTATTAGAAATAGATTTAATTTTATTTGATTTAGATGGTGTTTTAATTGATTCAAGTGAAGATATTACAAATTCAGTTAATTTAACTTTAAAGGAATTTGGTTTTACTGGGTTACCAAAAGAAGAAATTGTTAGTTTTTTGGGACATGGTCCGAAAGATTTAATTGATAAGGCTTTTGGTAATCAATCAAATATGTTAAAAGTAAATGCATTGAAATTTTACAAGAACAATTATTATAATAATTGTACGAATAAAACCAGGCTTTATGATGATGTAGAAATTTTTTTGAAAAAGTTTAAGAATAAAAAAATGGCTGTAGTAACGAATAAACTAGAAAATCCTAGTAAAAGAATACTGAACTTTTTAGATGTAGTTAACTATTTCAATTTAATAGTAGGACCAGATTCTATAGCTAAGTTAAAACCTGATTCAGAAGGTATATTAAAAGTTTTAAATGAATTATCGGTTGATCCTAAAAAGACTATAATGATTGGTGATTCAAATGTTGATATAATTGCAGGTAAAAGTGCTGGAGTACATACATGTGGTATTAAAAATAGATTTGGAAATCAAGAAGATTTATTATCGGAAAATCCTGATTATTTAATAGATAGTTTAGAAGATCTAGTTAAAAAAATAAAATAACTTGCCTATGGGAATATCCAAAAAATAAGTTCTTAGACTTGATTAATGAATTATATCTATACTACGAAATAATTATCTGAGAATTATTAAAATCATTTGATTCATTACTCAAGAAGAACATTTGTTTTTGGATATCCCTAAAATGATACTACTTTATTTGGATTATCAAATAAGTAAAATGAGATAATATTTTAGACTTTCTTTAAAAAATTTAATTATATTATATATTAATATTGATTATCTTTGATGTAGCGTTTGATTTTTTTAGTTGTGGTTTTTTCAAATTCTTTTTCTCTAATATTGAATTTTCTAATACGTTTATACAAAGGAATTTTATTATTTATTATTTTTATCTCATTTGATATTAATCTATTAATATCTTCTAATGATATTTCACTTGTTTTAAATTTATTTTTTATTGTTTTTAAATCAGGGAAAATATTTGCTTCAACAATAATTTCGCCCTTTGGGTTTTTTACACTTTTAACCATAGATTCTGAGATATAAACACTTCTGGTTAAGTAAGTTTCAATCTCTTCAGGGAAAATATTCTTACCATTTTTTGTTACAATAACATTTTTTTTTCTTCCTGTTATATAATAATAGTCATTTTTATCTACATAGCCTAAATCTCCTGTTTTCAACCAATTATTTTCAAAAACTTCCTTGTTAGTTTCTTCATTTTCATAGTAACCTAACATTATATTTGGTCCTTTTACTGATATTTCCCCAATACCATTTGCATCAGGATTAATAATTTTAGCATTAACTTCTGGAAGTAAAAGACCTATAGATGTATTAACAGAGTTATTTAATCTATTTACTGTAACAATTGGAGAACATTCAGTAAGACCATATCCTTGAAGTACATTAAATCCAAAAGATTTAAATCCTTTCATAATAATAGGATCTATTGCAGCAGCACCTGATATAATTAATCTTATTTTTCCACCAATATTTTCATGAATTCTATTAAAAAGTTTTGTTCTTATATCTATTTTAAAAATATTAAATAATATATCACTTATAAATATGGCAATTTTTAATTTAAAATATTCGCTTTTCTTTTTAGATACAGATTTCCATATTTTTTTATACATATTTTCAAGAATTAGAGGAACTAATATTAATAAAGTTGGTTTTATTTCTTGAATATTTTTAGAAATGTATTTTAAACTTTCATTAAAAGCAATTGTTACTCCTCTATATAACATTAACAAAAAACCACAGGTACATTCATAAGCGTGATGTAATGGTAAAATTGACAGACATGTGTCTTTTTCATTTATATATATAACACTACAAACAGACATTATATTTGATACTATGTTTGAATGTGATAACATTACACCTTTTGTATAATCTGTGGTTCCTGAAGTAAATATAAGGGAACACATTTTATTATTATCTATTTTAATATTTAAAGAGTTTTTATTTGCTAAAATATTTCCTTTTTTTAACAATGCTTTAAGCGAAAGAAAATATTCTCCATTATTATCTACCTCCATATTTATAAAATGCTTAATATAAGTTAAGTTCATAGATATTCTTTTTATATTTTTTGTTTGAGAATTGGAATATATAACAGTATTTATTTTTGATTTTAATAGAATATTTTGTATTTCTTCTAAAGGGAGTTCTTTATCAATGGGAACTATAATATTATTACTGTAAACAGTTGATAAATATGATAATGCCCACTCATAACTGTTTTCACCAATTATAGCTATTTTCTTATTTTCTAAATTAAATTCATTAATAAAAATGTTTACTAAAGAATTTATATCAGATCTTAATTGAGAGTATTTTATTCCTTCATAATTTTTATTTTTTTTAACAAGGAAAGCATCTTTATCCTTGAATTTTTCACATGAATAGTCTACTAAATCTTTAATGTTTTTTATATTATGAATTTCAAAAATAGGAGTATTATTCATTAGTTATTCTCCTTTATAGTTAAACAATTTAAATTAAATATTTAAAAAATATAAGGTATATATAAATCATTAAAAATAAATTTTTAGAGACTTAAAGTATCTATTTTTAAAACATTAAAATTAATATTTGAATATATTAGAAACATATTTTACAAAGTATTATATATTAAAAATATAAAAAATAAAAGTACGACTAAGGGATATCCAAGAAAGATACTATAATTTTCTCATTTGATGAATACCAGAACAGCATAATTTATTACTTGAAAATGAAGAGATATTTTTTTATTAATAAAATAAAGAAATGATGCAATATAATACTCATCATTTCCCTAAATTATCGAGACTGTTAAAAAAAAGTTGACTAGTTTATTTTTACACTATTTCTTACTTAAGTCTAAATTTTTCAATTACTGAAGAAACTTTTTTCTTAAAGTAAAACTTTTTTAATACTAATGGTGTAATTAAAATTGCAGCAATTAGTAGAACTATACTTATTATTGTTATAAAAGATGGATTGCGTAAAATTTTAATAAAATTATCTTTAAACTTTGAAGTTTGGCTTTTTTGAATAGTTTTATAAGCTACTATATTTATCTTTCCTACTTTTTTACCATTATTTTTATATTGAATGTATCCAAAATTATCCCCTTTTTTTATAGGTGCATTTAATTTTGTTGTGTTTATTTTTTCAACAATTTCAAGATTCCATTGATCCCTATCAATTGGAAGTAATAACGATAATTTTTTTTCGGCAACAAGATTTAAAGTTTTATTATCTTTAGCTCCTGAAACCTCTAAATTTTTAACAAAAGATTGATTTTTTTTAATAAAACTATATTTGTCAAAATTTTCAAAGCCATATTCTAAAAGTATTTTTGTATAGTTATCCCTTTCAGGTCTTGTTTCAACACCATTAACAACAGAGATTAGTTCAAATTCGTTATCATTAATTGCAGATCCTACAAGATTAAAATTAGCAGCACTTGTATATCCAGTTTTAATACCAGTTATTTTAGAGTAATAATCTGATTCTTTAAAATATCTTAGAAAAGTATTTTTTGTGTATAAAGTTGGCCACTCATCATGCTTGTTTGTAGGAGATAAATTATAGAATTCCTTTGATACTATTTCTTTAAATGTTTTTAGATTCATTGCATATTGAGCTATTAATGCTAAGTCATTTGCTGTTGTATAATGATTAGGGTCATGCATTCCAGAAGGATTTACAAAGTGAGTGTTTTTTGCACCTAATGATTTAGCTTTTGTATTCATAGCCTTAATAAATTTATCATAATCATCAAATGTTGTTTCTGCAAGTATATGAGCACATTCATTTGCTGAACTTATTAAGACTGCTTTTAAAAGGTCATGAATAGTTATTGATTCACCAGAATTTATACCAATATTCATTCCACCATTTCCAATTGAATCTATTGAATTTTGAGAAGCAGTAACTTTTTTGTCTAAGGAATTATTTTCAATTGCAATAATTGCAGTCATAATTTTTGTAGTACTTGCAGGATATATTTTACTGTTGGAATTATTCTGATATAATATTTGTCCCGATTCTCTATCCATTAAGATATATGCTGCAGCATTTATCTCACTAAGATTGTTTTTGGATTCAGAAAAAACAGATGATGTATTGATTAGAACAATACATATAATAATAGAAAAAACAGTAAAAATTTTTTTCATTATTTCCTCCATGAAAAGATTAATATAAATTATTTATTT
>JBDMZA010000120.1:0-7664 GCA_039770155.1 Clostridiales bacterium | reverse complement strand
TTTATATTTTAATATATCTAAAATTAATAATATCTAAATTAACATATTAATTGTAAAATTGACATATTAACGGAATATATATTAATCAAACACACATATATAGAGACATCAAATCATAATATATTTCAATTATATTTCAAATATATTTCCCAATAAAGTAAATATATTTCCATTTTTAGACATAATCAAAAATTTCCTAAGGATAGCCTAAAAAATATTGATGGTTTAACAAGTTTTCAAAAAAGTTGATTATTTTTTGATTCCTCTTAAAATCCTATGTTTATTGGAATGTATTGAATTATTAAGTGAAGTTTTACTTGATTATATTAATAATATATGTTATTCTTAACACATGTTATTACTAACAAAAGGAGTGGTTTTGTGAATATCAAATCAACAATATTAGCATTTTTAGATTGGAAAGATTTATCTGGTTATGAATTGAAAAAATATTTTAGCAAATTAGATTTTATACCTTGGGCTGGTAATAATAATCAAATATATACAGCTCTTATTAGTCTTGAGAAAGATGGTTTAGTTTCAAAAAATGTAATTCATAGTGAAAACAAACCATTAAAAAAAATCTTTTCAATTACTAAAGAAGGGAATGATAGTTTAAAAGAAAATTTGTTAATTTCTATTGAAAATCCAGAAATAATAAATGAATTTTTAATCCGAATAGCTCTTAGTGAAATATTAGATAAAGAAGAGATTATAAATCTTATAGACTCCTATCAGCAAAAAATCGAGTTAGAACTGAAATCTACTTGTGAAAAAGAAAAAAGGAGAGAAATAAATCCTAATCGAAGTGATAGAGAAGCATTCATCTGGGATATGCTTTGGGAAAATAGAATTAATTTCTATAAAAATGAATTAAACTGGTTAGTAAAACTAAGAAATGGAATTACAAACAAATTATAACGATATAGATTTAAGGCTATCATCTTTAATAGATAATTAGGCATAATCAAAAAATAAACTAGTCAACTTTTTTAAAAAATCCGTTAAAGCATCGGCATTTTCAGAAAAAAGTTGTCTTATGAAATTTTTGATTATGCCTTAATCATGAGTTCTTAAATAATATATTTACTATTTTGAATCTATTAGACATAATCAAAAAATAAACTAGTCAATTTTTTTTGAAAATTCATTAAACCATCTATATTTTCAGAAAAAAATCGTCTTATGAAATTTTTGATTATGCCTTACTTATTGATACATGGCACTCAATTTAATATAAAATTATCAGGAACTTCATTTACACCAGAGTAGTCCATATTAAAACCAATGTTTATTGATTTTTTTGATGGTATTAAATCATTCCATTTCATATTGCTAACTGTTACTGTTGAACCATCCTGTTTATATTTTGCACCCCATAAATTTTTTATTTCTTGATTTCCAGAAAATGTCCATTCAATTGTCCAATCAGTAATTGGTGAAATACTATTATTTGTTATTTCTATGTTCACTCTAGCTCCAAATCCCCAGTCTGTAGCAATTTTATAATCTATTACAGGTATAAAACTAGATAATGGATTCCATTTATTATCAGTTAAATTCAACCATGTATTTTTATCTATTACTGTTCCATCTGGAAGTTCAGGTTTATCTAATATTGCTGACCATTCTACACGTTTATCTGAATTATCAGTACCTTCAGCTAATTCAATTGTTCCATATTCATAACATTTTGCTGGTCCACCAAGAGTTGATAACCAAGCTTCAGGTGATATTATTGATTGTCCTTCAAATCCTACATAATCTGTTGTATCTATAGTTGTATTGTAGTAAACCACTTCACTTGTTTTACCTGCCCAAGGTCTTCCTAGATACCCTGGTTTTGACTTATATGTTGACGCATTATCTACTCCTGGTACTGCAGAAGTTACATTACATTCATACATTAAATATCCTCTACCAGTTGACTGCTGTGCAGCTGTTATATAACACTTATCATTCTTATCATCACTTGTATTCATAACTAAATCACATTGATAAAAAACTGCTATCATTCCACCAAATATATAATCCGTTGCGCCCATTAATTTACATTTATTAAATAATACTCTAGCATTTTTCCCACCATAAGTACTATCTTGTTTTCCAACAACTCTACAATTCGAAAATACTACTTTATCAGTATTATCAACAATTGCAATTGCTGCCGCTCTTTCAACAAAGCTTTTATCTTGTACTGATGTATCTCCAATAGTTTTTGGTCTTTCTCCACCTTTGTTAGTATCTCCTAATTCAACAACATCGTTTGCTTCTTTTTTAGAAACATAACTGTTAAATGAATTTTCAAAAATAATTCCATCTGCTTCAAAACCATTCCCTCTTACCACAACTGTTGAATTCCAATACGAACCATTTGTTGTTCCAGAACCTGGATTTTCATTTGAAAGATATCCATTTTCCTTATTTACTTTTAGCTCTTCTTCACTATATTTAGTACCATTTGTCATGCTATAATAGTCACATCCATGTCCATAATACGAAGTAATTCTTACTGCATTTTTATCAATATTAACACCTTTATTTTTTAATGCAATACTTGGTCTGCTAGCTGCGTTTACTAAAGTAACATTTTCCATGTCAATTACTAACATTTCTTCATAGTTACCAGGTCTTATTTTAATGGTAACTCTTTCTTTATTTGGTCTATCCATAGATGAAACAGCATATAAAGCATCATTTATAGTTTTATAATCATTTTTTTTATTACCAACCATAATTACTTCTTTATATTCAACTATAGGTTTTACTTCAATTTTTGTAACATATGATTTTGCTGTAAATTTAATATCTACATACCCTGATTTACCACTATAATTATATGATGTTGATTCAATAGTGCTAGTGGAACCAGATGATGTTCCAAATGCAATATCACCTATTGAACCAGCAGCTGAATATGCATATGAAATTGTAACTTTACTATCACCTGCAACTGGTACTTTAACAGATGAATCTACATTACTTAATAAATATGATTTATTCTTTTTCATTCCATCTAGCAATAAACCATTGTATGCACCAAATGTACATTTGTCTGCTGTAAATGATGAATTAGAAAAATCCCATGAAGAAACCATGTCAAAATTGATAATTTTTTCTTTTTCTGCCCCATTTACAACTAAATTAGATGTTAATTTTTGTGCATATTTTGATTTAGAAAAAACATCAACCGAATATGTTCCATCTCTCAATTCAACACTATCAGCACCAGTAAATGAATATGAATAACCACTTTCTTTTAAGTTATCAAAAACAAAGGTTGCAGATGCAATTTCTTCGTCTGTTAATTTATCTAATGATAAATTAATTTTATATACTGGTTTTTTAGAAAACTCTAAATCTAAATTTTTATTAGTTGTTGGAGATGTATAATTTTCAATTGATAAACTATAATCATTTACACCAACAGCTGATACTTCATGAACTACTCCTTGTTCTAAATCAATTGAATATGAATCACCCTCAATAATAATCTCAGGTTTAAAAACTTTATCTTCTTTAGTTTTAAATTCTATACTTAATAATTTTAATTGTTCTGCTGTTAATCCAGTAATTTTCCCACTAATTGTAGAAAGTGGAACTTTTTTAATTGATATGTCTGATACTACACTGCTTGAGACAGATAATTTTGATTCTGATTCAATTACATAACCTTTCGCATTTGTCATACTTATAGTATACTTCATGCCTTTTGAATATCCAGGTAAACTAACACTATAACTAGATTCAGTAATTTTTGAGGTATAGTCAATTCCTGTTGAATCGTTTGTAAAAGTAACTAAAGCTTCTGATGGAATATCCTCAGGAGCTGAAATTTTTCCAGATACTGTTGACATTGCTGAATGTTCTCTTGTAATTCTATAATATCTCGGTTTTCCATTTAAGTCTGAATCGGATACTTTATAAGTTCCAGCAGTTGGAGCAACAAATGTTACTTGGGTTCCATTAACTGATGCATCAAATGAATATGAATCCGATTCATTTGCAAAAATTACTGCATCATCTGCATTGTCAAATTTTACATATACATTTACTACATCATTTTTCTCAAGTATAAGTTCAAAGTTCCCAACATCTTTTGAACCATTTAAGTAAAGGCATCCAAATAGATCAGAAGCATCGCCTATTTCGCTACTCTTAACATTTTCATCATAACGAGTAAGTGTTGTATTAGAAGTTCTTAATCTGTGATTTGTTTTAGAAGTTACCCAACTTAAATCACCAACACTAAAACTAGTTGGAAAAGTATTCGCATTTGATCCAACTTCAACTGATGAATCATACAAACCGTTAATCACATCAGCAGTTAATAAATTATTATAGTTTATGTCTTCACTTGAAAGTTCTTCAGCACCAAAATCCCAAACATCCACCGTTGCTACTGATTTTTCATCAGTATTTGTACCACCTTCTGTATCTGCAGCTTTTATCAAAATAGTTGATAATACTAGAGTACACAAAGTAGCTACAATTATTAAATACTTAACCATTTTTTTCTTCATCTTTTCCTCCAAAAATTAATCAATAATCACAAAAAAATTTAAAAAGAATATGAATATTTTATCCATAACTTTTTACTAAAAACTCCAAAAGGCTACTTTGGATAATCTAAAAAAATAATACTAAATTCTCTTTTAAACAGCCTTATATATTTCCCTCCTCTTTACATTTTTCAAATAATATGTTGTTAGTTTGTAATAATAATAACATACTTTTATTATTTCCAAGCAACATTGTATATTTCCGTTATCTCTAATAGAAATATACAATATTTCTTGGAAATTAATAATTATAAGATCCAATATGAATATAATTTCATAAGACAATTTTTTTCTGAAAGTATCGATATTTAACAAATTTTCCATAAAAAAGTTGTCTAGCTTATTTTTTCATTCTACCTTAAAGAATAAGTTTCAAAATTTCTTAATCTATATATTACAGTATCGATAATTGATATAGATTCAGTAAACCAAAATGGTGTATTCAATAAAAATACTATTACATTCTATTTTATACATATAATGACAAATAAAACCGAAACTGTATATATCGTTATATATATACCAAATTATAGACATGCTAAACAATAAATATGAAAAAATACTATATGAATAATAAAATTATAAACTCAAATAGCTTTGTTTATTCAATATATTGAGAAAAGTCGAGAATATATAACCTTTTATGCTCTTAGAAAAGAGTTATGTTTATTAAAGAATTAGTTTTAATAATATAAAGATTCGCAAAAATATTATAGCTAGCAATATTACCCAACACTTAAACATATTTAGGATTTATAGTATAAATATGTTATATAATCAATAGTTTATTTTGTATAATAATGCATAATTGACGTTTTCATTACATTAATGTAATATATAAGTAAAATATAAAGGTTAATATTATAGATATCTTAACTAGTAAATATAGTTTTGCTATCTTGTATATTTAAAGAGGAAAAAACAATGAAATCCGTCTATTATATTCCGACAAACAGAGATGTAAAAAAATCTTTAGAAAGTTATTATAAAGAAATATTATATGCCATATATCATAATAACGTTAATATTCCTTTAGTTGTAGTCGAAACCAATGAGAAAGATTTTGTAAAACATAATAAAAATTATATAAATCAATTGAAGCACAAACATCCAGAATTAAATATAATACATATGACATTAGATGTTCAAAAACAATATTTTGATATTCTCTTTGATGGTAAAAATAATGAACTTAAAAAAATATTTTTATCAACTGATTGTAATTATGGAACTGTTATGAATAAACTATTTTTAATGACAAGTTCCTTTGATTCTGAAGCATTTCATAGAAGAGACTCTGATACTAGGTTGATGTGTGATGAAGCAAAAGAAGAAATAGAATCAAGATATCCAATTGAAATTGAATTGAAATATCTTGGCAAACCTATTTCTTCTTTTTCAAACAAAATGAATATTAATAGTTTTGCAGATATTAAAGGTAATCAAAAAATATGTATTGTTGGAGGAAATTACTTTGGTGAATGGAATCTTGAATTAAAGGATTTTGCCAGAAAGTCCTATACTATTATGTATCAATTACTTGAAATAGTAGGATTTAAAAAGGAAGTAACTGCTGATATGTGTTTAGACTTATATCAATTTGATAAAAAGTATGATCCAAAGGATTCATTTAGTATTGTAAATTCATTAAATGATTCTAAATATCCTGATTGTGGAAACCTGGCAGTTTATAAAATACACGAATATTTGCCAGCATTACAAGGCAAAAATACAATAGCAAGCGACTATTTTACTTTAGATACTGCAGTTGCACTTGGATTACCACTTCTTCATCACAATAGAGATGTATACCATGAATATCACACACTTCGAGATGAATTTAATAAAAAGCTAATGTATTGGAAAGGTATGATAAAATTCGTAGATTTTTTTAACCTATATATGAAGATATATACAGGTAATATTACTAATGGCTGTGATGAAATATTTAGCATAAATGCATTTCACCAGATAAAAATAGAGTTAGTTCAATATATTTCTCAATTGCCATATAGTTCACAATCTGAAAGAGTTGAAAGAATCCAAAGGTTAGTCACTGAAATATTGTTTGATTTTAATGATACCTATAAATTAATTGGAAATCATATTCTTAAAAATATAGACACATATATTGAAGAATCTAATCGGGAATATATCCAACATGCTAGATTGATAAACGAGTGGCCAGATTTGATTAAACGTGCAAAAAATATTTATATTCCTGAGTTATTAAGTGGTAATAAAAGATCTGTACACTATATAAAATAGGAATTTAGTTTTACAATTCAATATATAAGTACACGGCAAATGGTTTAGGCAGAATCAAAAACTGACTAGTTTATAATTTGATTCTGCCTTATCAAATTATAAAAGAACTGATTTACATTAGAAAAAAATATTCAAGTGATATAACTAAAAAACAAATGGAATTAAAAAAATTATTAAAATCTTTTAAAATTAATGAAATTTATACTGACGTAAATTGGACATATGAAAGAAATATACATGATGAGATTCATATAACTAACTCATTTGAAAATTGAATACGACTGAGTTAAACTATATAAATTAACAAATATATGCTATAATTAACATTAAAGAAAAATTAGGAAGTGAAACATTGGAAAAAATTCATAAAGAAAACTTTATAACGCCAGCCAAAGTCGACTTTGCTTTTAAATTAGTTTTTGGCAATGATAAAAATAAAGATTTTAATTTCTATTTTAAAAATACCAAAGAATGAATTTGAAGGAATTGAATTAATAAACACTGAACTTTTTATATACAAGAGTAAAGACAAAAGAAGGTAAATAAATTAATATTGAAATTCAGGTTGCTGTTTCAAAATATATGCCTGAAAGAAGTTTATACTATTGGTCAAAGATGTATTCTTCTCAAATTAAAAAAAATGATTCACATAGTTCATTAAAAAAATGTATAGCAATAAATATATTGGATTATAAATTTTTGCCAATAAATCAAGTACATACACAATTTCATTTAATTGAAGATAATACTGGATATAAAATAACTAATGTTATTGAATTACATTTCATTGAACTCAAAAAATTAGATAACTTAGAAAATCTAAAAGATAAAAAT
>JBDMZA010000119.1:0-2835 GCA_039770155.1 Clostridiales bacterium | reverse complement strand
TATAAGATAGTTTATTAAATGTAGTTTTATTAGTTAAAATGAGGTGGATAAAATTGGCTAGGTTAATTAGTAAAATTTTGAGAAAATATAATGAATTAATAGCAGAAGAATATTCAAAAATACGAATTATTAAGGATGATGACAAGAAAATCCAAATGAATTTAGATGATATATATATACCTCTGATTTTAAAGGGAACTGGTTTTCAAGAAAAGCATAATATTGAGAAGTATGAGGCTAAAGATTTACTATCAATAAATATGCAAAGGATTATAGTGTTGGGTGATCCAGGAATGGGTAAAAGCACAATGCTTAGGTATATAGCAGGCAATACATGTAGAAGTGAAGAAAAATCTCCTGTATATATCAAATTGTCAGAATTTTCAGAGCATCTTAAATTAACTAAAGATGCCAATAAAGATGATGAATTAGAAGAATTTGTTATTGAAAAGGTAAAAAAAATTGAAAAGTCAATGGTTAAAGAAAATGTCGATGGAATAGAAGAGGCTTTTAAAAATGGTAATATGTTGATATTGCTAGATGGAATGGATGAGGTAACAGATGAAATTTATAAACTAGTAGAAGAAAAAATAATAGATTTTAGTAGGCGAAATAATCAATGTAAAATAATTATGACATCAAGAAAAAATAATTTCAAAGCAGATCAATTTTCGGAGAATGTTTTTGAAATAGATGAATTGAGTTTGGATAAAATATGTAAATACGTTGATGTTTTTTATAGTAAGATTTTTAATGATGATGTTTTGCATAAAGTTGAGGCAGTAAAGGCACTTGAGAATCAAATAAAAATGAACCCAGAAATTCATAGAATGGCTAAAAACCCATTTTTACTTTCTATTTTATGTTTGATTGGGAAAAATGCAGACATAAAACTACCAAAGTACAGATTAGATTTATATGATAGATGTTGTGAATTACTTTTAGAATATAGAGATTTAAATAAGTTGAAAAATAAAAATTGTGATATAAGGATGAAAAAAATAGTTCTTAAAGAAGTAGCATATAATACTTTTATTGAGGGAAAAGAAGTAGTTGAAAAAGAATTTATTTTAAATATTATAAAAGATCAAATAAAATCTGGGGAATATAAAAAATGTGAAAATTGTACTGAAGATGAGTGTCTTGATAGTTTGTGTAATGTTAATGAGATATTAAGGAAATTTGGTGTTGGAAAATATGAGTTTGTACATCGAACTGTTTGTGAATATTATGCTTCTAAAAAATTAAGTGAAAAAAAGAATGTTTTTGAGTTGATTAATAATAATATGTGGGAAGAGCCAATAAAACTCTATGTGGCTCAAATAAAATCTCCAGATGAAGCAGATTCATTTTTAATGAAAATTATAGAAAAAGATAAAGGACTAGCCCTTAGAAGTTGCTTAGAAATGAGTAAAGAAATTTTAAAGAATAATACAATAGGAAAGATTTTTAATAAAATAAATTTATCTCAACGAGTTGAATTAATTGAAGGGTTAATATATTCAACTCAAGATAATGGTAAGAAAGTTTTAGATACATTGAAAGTTTTATTAGAAAATGAGACTGATTTGGATATTATGGGACATGCAATTTTAAAGCTAGAAGACCTTAAAAAATTAAATAAAAAAAATGATGATTTGATTAATAGTGAAATAGATAGGTTAATTGAAAGTGTTATTGGTTCAAAAGAAGTTCAAAAGCAGCGATATATAGATTATATAGAGAAAATAATGATACCTATTAAGGGAAAAGAATTTGTAATGGGTAGTCCTGAAGACGAGCCAGAAAGATGTTTATACTGGAGTAATAAAGAAAACAAGTTAGTAACAATAGAATCGGAAATACAGCATAATGTAGTTTTAAGTGATTTTTATATTTCGAAATTTCCAATAACAATTGAAATATTTAAAAAATTTATTAAATCTGAAGGTTTTACGTTAAATAGAGTTGATGACAGAGGTAGTTATATTTGGAAGGGATTATTAAAGAAAAAGTGGGTGGAAGTAAAAAGTGTTAATTGGCAGTGTGGTGTGAGCGGAAAAATTCAAAATGATTTAAGACATCCAGTGATACATGTTAATTGGTTTGAGGCATATATGTTTTGTAAATTGTTAGGTTGTAATTTGCCAACAGAAGCACAGTGGGAATTTGCATGTCGTGCTGGGTTAGAAAAACCATTTAGTACAGGTGAAAATTTAACAACAGATCAGGCAAATTATCATGGTAAGTATCCGTACAATGACAACAAACAGGGAAAGTAGTGAGCTACTACAACACCAGTAGGAAGTTATATGGAAAATGAATATGAACTATGTGATATGCATGGGAATGTATGGGAATGGTGTCTAGATTGGTTTAAACATGAGTATTATGAAGCGTGTAAAAAACAGGAAGTTGTACTTGATCCCAAAGGACCAGATGAAGGTTCTTATCGCGTTTTGCGTGGTGGTAGCTGGTACGTCATTGCTAGGTATTGCCGTTCTGCTTACCGCAGCTTTGACGATCCCAGTTCTCGTTACAACTCTGCTGGTTTTCGTGTTGTTGGGTTCTCCTAGTTTACATGTAGCTCATCCAACTTGACCTTTGAGCTAATACGAAATTGTTTTGAAGCTAAATGAGTAGTGAGGGAAGAGCGTTAAGCTAATTTAGCAAAAAATAATGAGTTAAAAAATAACTGTATATTTGGTTTAATCGCATAGTTCGATATTATTTTGAACATGTTATACTATAAAAACGAATTTAATATAACTTCATAAAGAATTAAAAAAAGTGAATATACAAAGATATAGGTGAGTAGCCAGTTTATTTTAAAAATTTGCCTAAAATGATATCTTT
>JBDMZA010000118.1:0-5275 GCA_039770155.1 Clostridiales bacterium | reverse complement strand
GTGAAGGTATAAAGCAATTTATTGAATTAATTGAATTAAATATAAAGAATTCAAAATTGTATTATGATGAAAAAAATGATAAAAATTTATTCTATAGAAAATTACTTCTAGAAGATGATGTAAAATGGGATATTACTATAAGAGCAAAAGAACTTGATATTAATTACAAAAGTGATAGAATAGTTTTTGTTATAAATACTAAAGATCAAAAGGAGTATAATATAAGAAATGTTTTAAAAGAAATATTCCCAGAAGCAGATGATTCTATAGTGAGTATTGATGATGAAAATATTGTTTTGATTAAGGTTATTGAAAATAATTTTAATTATGAAGATATTGATCTTTTATCTGCAAATATAATTGATACCTTAAATGCAGAACTTCTTATGAATGCTAGAATTGGTATAAGTTCTTTAGAAAGTAATTTAGAGAATTTACATAAGTCTTATGTGGAAGCTAAAACAGCGTTACTTGTGGGTACGATATTTGAACAAAATAAAATGATTTATAAATATAGTAATTTGGGAATAGGAAGATTAATATATAATTTACCAAAGGAATTATGCGAAATTTTCTTAAATGAAATTTTCAAACCAGAAGTTTTTAAAAATTTTGACAGTGAAACATCACAAACAATAAATAAATTTTTTGAAAATAATTTAAATGTTAGTGAAACATCCAGAAAATTGTATGTTCACAGAAATACTCTTGTGTATAGACTTGATAAAATACAAAAATTGACAGGATATGACATTAGAAAGTTTGATGATGCTATAATTTTTAAATTTGCACTATTAGTGAAAAGATATCTTGACAAAAACTAAAATATATTAAAAAACATTATTGTTTTAAAATTAAAATATGAGGGGTTTTAAATGTGGTTGAATTTAGAGGTGTTAGTAAGAGGTATCCTAATGGAACATTGGCTTTATCAAATATAAATTTGAAAATAAATAAGGGTGAGTTTGCTTTTCTTGTAGGACAGAGTGGTTCAGGAAAATCTACTTTAATGAAATTACTTTTAAAGGAAGAAAATCCTACTGAAGGGGAAGTTTATGTTAACAATAATGACGTAACAACTATGAAAAGTGAGCATGTTCCATATTTAAGAAGAAATTTAGGAATAATATTTCAAGATTTTAGATTGCTTCCAAATAAGACAGTATATGAAAATATTGCATTTGCTATGCATATTATAGAATCAATACCAAGAGAAATTAGACGACAGGTACCAATGGCATTAGCATTGGTAGGACTTAGTAGAAAAGCAAATGTATATCCTGAACAATTATCTGGAGGAGAACAACAAAGGGTTGCGGTTGCGAGAGCTATTGTAAATAGCCCATCATTATTAATTGCTGACGAGCCTACAGGAAATTTAGATCCAGAAAACTCATGGGAAATTGTTAAATTACTTAATGAAATTCACCAAAGAGGTACTACTGTTATAGTTGCAACACATGAAAGGGCAATTGTTGATACAATGAAAAAAAGAGTTGTAACTATTGAAAAAGGTCATATAGTAAGGGATCAACAGAAAGGACTGTACATATATGAAGATAAGAACTATTAAATATATTGTAAAAGAGGGCGGCGTTAATACTTATAGAAATATGATTATGTCTTTGGCATCTGCTGGTATAGTAATAGCAACACTAGTAATAGCGGGAATATTCTTTCTGATTCTTCAAAATTTAATGCATTCTGCAAATGAATTAAGTGAAAGACCGCAGGTACAAGTGTTTTGCGATTCTGAATTAGATGAATTTCAAACAAAAGAAGTTGAAAAAAAAATAAAAACGAATTCAAATGTATTATCAACAGAAAAAGTATCGAAAGAGGATAATTTTAAAAAAGCAAAAGAGATGTTTAAAGGTGATGAAGATCTTTTAGAAGGTTTTGATGTAAACAGTTTTTCTGTTTCTTATGTGTTAAAACTTAAAGATACATCTGTAAGTTCTGATATTGCTAAGCAATTAGAGCAAATTGAAGGGGTAACTAGAGTTAATTTCTCTCAAGATTTAATTAACTTTTATTATACTCTTTCTAAATGGATAACAATAATAACTGTTATACTATTGCTGGTTTTATTTGCATTTTCAGCCTTTATTATATCAAATACTGTAAAATTGACTATATTTGCAAGAAGAAAAGAAATCAATATTATGAAATATATTGGAGCTACAGATTGGTTTATACGTTGGCCATTTATAATTGAAGGAATAATTATAGGCTTGTTTGGAGGATTTTTTGCATTTGTTATTGTAATGTGGGGATATCAAATAATTTCAAATAGAATTGAAGGTAGCGGTTTTACAAATTTATTAGCAGTAGGAGATATTTGGAGAACTGTAATCCTTATATTTATTGCTGTTGGAACGCTAGTTGGAGCAGGAGCAAGTGTGTTTTCTTTGAATAAACATTTAAAAGTGTAAATTCAATGAAAAAAGAGTTATAATATTTTTATACAAGAGATGAAATTTTAGAGATTAATTTTATATGAAAATTAAATATTTAAAGCATATAATGTTATAATCACTATGTTGGGGGTTGTAGTAGATATGAAAAGAGTTATTGCAGTTTTAGTTATAGTATTAGTAATAGTAGGTATTTGTGTTAACATTTTTGCAGAAACAGATAATGCTTTAGATCCCAAAAAAGAAAGACAAAAGATAAAAGAAGAGATTAATACTGTTAATAAAGAAAAGTCTGAAAATAAAAACGAAGTTGAAAAAGCTGAAGAAGATAGTAAAAAACTTGAGAGTGAAAAAGATAAAAAGGAAAGAGAAATTCATCTTTTAACAAGTGAAATACTAAAAGCTGATAAAACTTTAGAAGATATTAATATTAAAGTTGAACAAGCGGAAAAAGATTATGAAGAACAGATGGAAAACTTTGAAAAAAGACTTTTGGTTATGTATCAGAATTCGGAATTATCATATGTTGAAGTCCTTATTAGATCAAAAGATTTATTTGAATTTTATCAAAAGCTAGACATAATGACTAAGATAACTAAAAAAGACAAGATTATGTTAAAAAATTTAAGTTTAGCTAAAAAAGAAGTTGAGTACAATAAAGAAATTCAAATAAGTTTAAAAAAAGATAAGGAAGAAAAGGCATTAGAGTTTAAAACAAGTTTAAACAAAATTATGAAATCTCAAGAGACTGTAAAGAGTGAAATCGATAAGAGGAAAACTACAATTTCTCTTCTTGAAAAAATGCAAGAGGAATTGGAAAAAGAATCACAGAAAATTGAGACTTCAATTAAAGCAATGGAACTTCCAGGAGAATATACAGGTGGAGTAATGTTATGGCCTGTTCCAAGTTCTAATGCTATTACATCAAAATTTGGATATAGGACACATCCAATATATGGAACTAAAAGACTTCATACCGGGGTAGATATTTCAGGTAATTATGATGCCTCAATAATAGCAGTAAATAATGGAAAAGTTATTTTTTCAGGATGGAAGAGTGGTTATGGAAATACTGTATTAATTAGTCATGGAGGAAATATTGTTACTTTGTATGGACATTGTAGTAAATTAATTGTAAATTGTGATCAAGTAGTTAAGGCAGGAGATATTATTGCAAAAGTTGGAAGTACAGGGGCATCAACTGGAAATCACTTGCATTTTGAAGTGAGAGATAATGGTTCTCCGAGTGATCCTTTAAAATATATTCTTCCATAATAATAAAAGGTATTTAATTTTTATAGAATTGTTTGAGAAAGAGCAGGATAATAAATTACATGAATAAGGTAGAACCTAAAAAATAATACCAAATTCTTTTTGCCTGAAGTTTGCTTAAATCGTGCAAATTTATACTCGAGAATTAGAGTTTTATTTTTTGGATATCCCTAAGGTATAATCAAAAACCCGGTTTATCCGGGTTTAAAATTTGTCATTAATTTTGAATTTATGATAATTTTATAATATTCATATAATAAATAAAGGAGTGTTTTTAATTTGGTAAGTAAAAAGATAACCATTATATTTATTTTAATAGCTATTTGTATAACTTTTGTTGGTACAGCAGTTATGTCAAGTTTTGTTTCAATTAGTCTTTATAAAAATCAAAAGACAGATTCTGATGACATTTTTAATGATGTAACTATTGATGATCTTGATAAATTTAATGAAGTTAAGAGTATCTTAAAAAAAGATTATTATAAGAATGTTGAAGACAGTGATTTATTAGAAGGTGCAATAGGAGGTATGGCTGAATCACTAGAAGATCCATATACAGTTTACTATGACAAAGAAGAAATGGAAGAATTTAATAAAGTATCTCAGAATACTGAAGATACATATGTAGGAATTGGTGTACAAGTTTACATGGATGAAAATGGTATTCTTACTGTAATTGAGCCATTTGAAGCTTCTCCTGCAATAAAAGAAGGAATAAAAAGTGGAGATAAAATAATTGAGGTTGATGGGAAAGATGTAACTACAATCAAAGATGAAGATGTTATTATAAACATGATAAAAGGTGTTGAAAATACAGATGTAAAAATCACGGTTTATAGACCATCAGAAAAGCAAAATGTTGAATTTAAAATAAAAAGGAAAAAAATGACTGTTGTACTTAATATCAGGAGCAAAATATTAGAAGATGATATTGGATACATAAAGTTATCTGTGTTTGATAATGATATTTTTAATAATTTTAAGGCAGAATTAGAGAAATTAAAAGATAAAAATATAAAAGGGTTAGTAATTGATGTTAGAAATAATCCTGGTGGATTATATAATGAAGTTGTTAATATGGCGAATTATATTCTCCCAAAAGGTGTAATTGTTTCTACAGAAGATAGAAATGGAACAGTTGAAAAAGAAATGTCTGATGCAAATGAGTTAGATATGCCTTTAACAATTTTAGTAAATGAGAATAGTGCAAGTGCATCAGAAATATTGGCAGGTTCCGTACAGGATTATAAAAAAGGAACTATAGTAGGTACTACAACATTTGGTAAAGGACTTGTTCAAACAACTAAGTCATTTAAAGATGGTTCTGGAATTAAACTTACAATATCTAGATATTTTACTCCAAAAGGTGTTTGTATTCATGAGAAGGGCATTAAACCTGATGTTATTGTTAAACTTGATGAGAAATATGATAATGAACCACTATCATTAATTCCAGAAGCAGAAGATAAACAATTACAAAAAGCAATTGAAGTAATTGAGAAGGAGATAAAATAAAATATTTAATTTTTAAGAATATTTTATTTAATTAAATGTTAGGATTATGTATAAGGAATTTGCGTATATAT
>JBDMZA010000117.1:0-8512 GCA_039770155.1 Clostridiales bacterium | reverse complement strand
TATAACTTAAGTTTATGTGAATTCATACTCGAGAATTAAAGTTTATTTTTTGGATATACCTAAGTTATTTTATATTAATTTTTTACAATAAATTTTTAAATAAATTTTATAACAAAATTTTATGAGAATAGGGAGATGTTATGAATATGTTTGAAGATAACTTTAAAAACAAAGTTTTTAATGATTTACATTCAATTTATGAAATGTTAGATGTAGATTTACTGAGCGAAATCGAGAGAGTAGAAAAAGAAATAGATAAGGTGTCTTGTGATAAATAGGCAGCGACACCTTAAATTAATGTACAATGTGAAAGAAGTTATAAAACAATTATAACTTCTTTTTACAATTTATAGAATAAAATTTTGAAAAAATATATGTTAAATTTATGTTAATAGTAATAAGAACAATCAAATCATAATAATGGGAAATAAAAGCGTTATAAACAAATTTTAGTTTAAAATACTTCTTAATAAATATTCATCATAATATCAAAAAATATTCCAAAATTCGATAATATTTGATATAATCTTAATAACATTTCAGTAAATTTTTTAATAAGGAGAACAAAAAATTATACCGAATTCTTTTCACCAGAAGTTCGATTAAATCCTACGAACTCATACTCAAGAATTAGAGTTTATTTTTTGATTCTGCTAAATATATTAAAACTATTTGCCTTGATTTATAATGTATAACAATCTTAAATATGAAAATGAGGTATATACTAATGAAAAAAAATCTTTTTATTTCACCCCATCTTGATGATGTAGTATTATCATGTGGAGAGTACTTAAAAAAATTAAGTAATGAAGGGGAAAACATTACAGTAATGACTATTTTTTCAGGCTTCCCTGAACCGGCTTCTTTTTCTAAAATTGCAAGAGAATATCATGCTAAGTGTAAAGTATATGATGATGTTATTTTTAAAAGAAAAGAAGAGGATATTTTTGCTATGGAATATTATGGAGCAGATTATATTCACTTGGATTTCTTTGAAGCTTTATACAGACTGGATAAATACGGTAATCACAGATTTAAAAATGTAAGTGATATTTTCAATAAGAATGTATTGGCGGAAAATGATACTGTTAGTGAAATAAAGGAGAAAATTTGTAATACAATTGATTTTAATTTAATAAAATGTATATACATACCATTGTGTTTAGGTAATCATATAGACCATATATTAACCTCTAAAGCAGTTATTCAATTATTAAATGAAGAATGTAATGATATTGAAGTTTATTATTATGAAGATGTTCCTTACTCTTTTAATTTGATTGATGAAAAATGGGATATTGATTATATGTGTAAGTTAAATGCTGATGTATTTGATATAAGTTATGAGGAATGGAGTAGTAAACTAATTGGAATAGATTTTTATGAATCTCAAGTGAGAGCATTATGGAAAAATAAAGATGAAAAAATATATCAATTAAATACATTAGCTTTTTATTTAAGCTATACAGAAAGAAAAATTAGATTTTGGAAAAATATAAATATGAGATTAAATTCTAAAAAAATGACATTAGTTAAAAGATAAAGATATCTCTTTGGAGAACCTAAAAAATCTACATTTAAAAATGTAGATTTTTTTTATCTCTCCCTAAATAAAAAATAATAACACTGATATTAGGCATAATCAAAAATTTCATAAGACAATTTTTTTCTAAAAAAGTTGACTAGTTTATTTTTTTGATTCTGCTTTATTCTTCAAAATATAATACTTATGTTCTTTTATAAAAAATATAATTGTAATATATGTATATTATATGGTAATTTACTAGGGAAATTGATATAATAAACAAAACTTATTTTTCCAAATTAAATAAGTAAAACTTAAAAATTTTATATTGTTGAAACTTTTTAACTTATTTATTCTCTAATGGACATCCAAAAAATAAACTCTAATTCTCGAGTATGAATTCGTGGGATTTAAGCGAACTTCAGACGAAAAGAATTTATAAAATCTAAATCTAAATCTAAATTTATGAAATAAATCTTCTATTATATTGAGTGTTAACTAATTTATTTTTTTTTGCTATCTATTAAGGTAGAATCAAAAAATAAACTAGTCAACTTTTTTTGAAAATTCGTTAAACCATTGATATTTTCAGAAAAAAATTTCTTATTAAATTTTTGATTATGCCTAACTAATTAATTTAGAAGGACAATTATTAGTTTATACAGGGGAGGAATTTAAGGTATGTGTGGATTTGTTGGAATAATTAATAAGAATGGTAATAATAAATTTGAGTTAGATATGATAAAAAAAAATAATAATATTGCAAAGCACAGAGGTCCTGATGATTCAGGATATTATATTGATGAGAGTATATCTTTTGGATTCAGACGGTTAAGTATAATTGATTTAGAAAATGGTCATCAACCTTTTTTTTATGATGATGAAAGATATGTACTAATTTTTAATGGAGAAATTTATAACTATATAGAAATTAGAGAGGAACTTTTAAAAAAAAATATTAAATTTACTACAAAATCTGATACAGAAGTAATTGTGGCTCTTTATTCTGAAAAGAAAGAATCATGTGTTGACTATTTAAGAGGAATGTATTCGTTTTTAATTTGGGATAAAGTGAAAAAGAGTTTATTTGGTGCAAGAGATCATTTTGGAATAAAACCATTATGTTATTGTGAAACAAAAGAAAATATTTATTTTGCATCAGAGAGAAAAAGTATTGATGAATTTGTAATAGAAAATGGAGTTGACAAAGCTTCATTACAACACTATTTTACATATCAATATGTTCCAGAGCCTCATAATATAGTTGATAAAGTAAAAAAAATTCCAGCAGCTCATTATATATCCTTTAAGAATGGTGATTTGGAAATTAAAAAATATTGGGATCCAAAATTTAATCCAATAAAAAAATCAAAGAGTTATTTTATGAAAGAAATCAAAGACACAATGGAGAATTCTGTAAAAGTACATATGAGAAGTGATGTTCCTGTCGGTTGCTTTTTATCTGGAGGTATAGATTCAACAATTATTGCTTCAATTTGTAAAGATATAAATCCAAATATTTTAACATTTACTGTTGGATTTGAAAGTAAAGATTATAGTGAATATGAAGTAGCAGCAGAAACTGCAAAAAAGTTAAATGTTAAAAATATTTACAAGGAAGTTTCACCAGAAGAATATATAAATGAACTTCCAAAAATTATATGGCATTTAGATGATCCATTGGCTGATCCATCCTGTATTCCTTTGTATTTTCTTGCTAAAGAAGCAAGAAAATATGTTACTGTTGTTCTTTCGGGGGAGGGTTCAGATGAACTTTTTGGAGGCTATAATATTTATAGAGAGCCAATTAGTTTAAGACCTTTTAACTATATTCCAAATTGTTTAAAAGATAAACTTAAAGTAATAAGTGCAAAACTTGCCGAAAATGTTAAAGGAAAAAGCTTTATTGAAAGAGGATGTACAGGAATAGAAGAAAGATATTATGGTAATGCTAGACTTTTTATGGAATGTGAGAAAAAAGTATTTATAAAAAATTATTCAGATAATGTATTATATACAGATATTACAAGTGGACTATATGATGAAATAAAGAATTATAGTGATGTTAATAAAATGCAGTATATAGATATGCATACCTGGTTAAAAGGTGATATTTTATTAAAAGCTGATAAAATGACTATGGCCAATTCTCTGGAATTAAGAGTACCTTTTTTAGATAAAGAAGTGTTTAGAATTGCATCAAAAATACCTCAAAAATTAAAAATAAATAGTACTACTACTAAGTATGTTTTAAGGGAAGCATTTAAGAATAAAATTCCTGGACATGTTGTAAATCGGAGAAAATTAGGATTTCCTGTTCCGATGAAATTATGGCTAAAAAAAGAACTTAGAGATTGGTCAAAAGAACTTATAAATAAAAGTAAAACAGATTATTTAATTGATAAAGATTATATTTTAATGCTACTGCATAAGCATTCCTACGAAAAAGTCGATTATAGTAGAAAAATTTGGTCTGTTTTAATATTTATGTTGTGGCATAGTATTTTTATAGACAAAGAATATTCAAAATTCTAAAAAATAATATCACACTTTTAAAATCTAAAAATCACTAAAATCCTGTGATTCAGTATTTAAAAATGTAGATTTAGTTTTTGAGGTCCTTAACTGATAGTATTATTGCTTTATTATTAAGAATATATGTAATTTATTGTAGAAAAATAAAGCTTATGATAGAGTAAAAAAGATTATAAAATTGTCAGGGAGGATTACAAATGAAAAAATCAAGTCTTAAAGTTATTGTTTTTATAGCTTTTATTTTATTTATAGCATTTTATTCTAATATATTAGGTTTTGGAGGTAGAGATAATAAGCCTTTGTTAAATTTAAAAAATCTTGAATGGAATTTTGTATCAAATAATAATAATAAAAATTTTAAAATTAGTAGAAAATTAGATGAAAGTTCTTTAGAGTTGATAGATAAAACAAAATATGGATACTATAGAGAACCTTCACAAGATCCACCAAAAGGATTAAAAGCAAAGGCTATTCCTCAATTTATTGTTTTTGGTTTTGATGATAATTATGATGTTAAAGGCATGGAGGCTATTATTAGATTATTTAAAAATTATAAGAATCCAAAAGGAAATAATAATACTCTAACATTTGATGAAATAAATATTAGAGCAACTTTTTATAATACAGTAAAATTTGTTGACTTAAATAATGAGTTGAAAAATACTTGGAAAAAAGCTTATCTTGAAGGATTTGAAATTGGTAATCATACATATTCTCATCAAAATGGAAGTGGAAAAAACTATAAAGAATATAATGATGAAATAATAAAATCAGAAGAAATTCTTAAAAGCTTTTTAGGTGAGGATTTTAAATCCAGTGGATTTAGAGCACCTTTTTTAAGTTATAATCAAGAAGGTTTACAGGCAATTAAGGATTTTGGTTTTGAGTACGATTGTAGCATACCAGAAGGTGATCAAGACGGTGTTGATGGCAGTAAATGTTATTGGCCATATACATTGGATAATGGTAGTCCGTGTAATGAATATGCAAATATATATTGGAATGATCCACTTGTTACGGGCGTAAAAGGTTTATGGGAAATTCCAGCGTATAGTCATACTGTACCTGATGATAATAAATGTGAAAAATATGGAATTGAAAAAGGTCTTAGAAATAGAATGTATAAAGCTTCAAAAGATTTTGATATTGAAACAGGTAAAGTTTCAGGAATGGAATGGAATGTAATTGATAAATTTAAAGCGAGTAAAAAAGAGTACACAGCAATTTTAAAATATTCTTTGGATTTAAGAATGAATGGAAATAAGTCACCATTGACTGTCGGAGTTCATTCTAATTATTATTCTGATATGTCTTATTACAATGCATTAAAGGAATTTATAGAATATGCTCTAGAAAAGGAAGATGTTAGGATAGTAACGGCGAAACAATTATTAAAATGGCTAGAAAACCCTGTAACAATGGAAAATAAGTAAAGCAGATCTGATAAATTGTTTTTAAAAATAATATTTAAAGGGATAATATTACTTCAAAGTTATTATGTGCATTTGATAAATGTTTAATATTTTAATATAAATTTATAAAAAAATGAATTATATTAATTATGTTATTAAATAATTAATGTTTGTTTTTTATTTTTTTCAATAATTTATATTTTTTTTAAAAATATTTTAGTTAGGACTAAACAATCAATGTATATTGTTGTATAATTTAGTTAACTATAATTAAATGTTTTTTTTACAAACTGGAGGAAATAATGTGGCATGATGAATTTATAAATAAATATAAAGCAGGAATATCTCATGAATTTATATTTTATTTTAATGTAAGAGATTTAGTTGATAATCGTAGATATATAGATAGATATATCTATGAGGAGTTTGTGAAGCAGAGAAATTTTTCAATTGTTGGTTTTTATGACATTTCAAAGGGTCTTACTTTTTTGGAATCAGGTATGGAAAGAGAATTTCATAAAATAACATCAAATATTGCAACTAAAATATTAACTTCATTACCATCTAAAATTTTTCCATATATGGACTTAGTTTTAAGAAATACAAAGGCCATTTTTTTTATAAATCATACAGAAAAAATTATTCCAACTGGTGATTTAGGAAGTCTTTCTTTGGAAGAAAGAGTAGCGCTTATATGGCTCAGTGAATGGTCAGTTAATGGAAGAATATCAAGTGTTGGAAGTGCTATTTTTATGATGGCTGATAGTTTAGTTGATATAAATCGTGAACTCTTAAAATCAGCATATAAAGTTGAACCTATTTTAGTTGAATTACCTGATGAAAAAAATAGAAAAGAATATATTGAATATCTTTTAAAAGATGAAGATATAAAGCTGGAAATTTCATCAGATGAATTTGCAAAACTATCTTCAGGTCTTAATAGGAATAATATTAAGGATATAAAATTAAGAGCTGAGGCAGAAAATGCTAATATTACATTTGATTTTATAAAGGAGAAAAAGCATTCTGTTTTAAAGAAAGAATATGGAGATGTATTAGAATTTATTTATCCTGAAATTGGATTTGAAGATATTGGCGGAATGGAAAGAGCAAAAAAATATTTAATAAAAAATATTGTTGAGCCAATATTAAAAGGTGACTTAAGAAGGGTTCCAATGGGCATTTTATTATGTGGACCTTCAGGAACGGGAAAAACATTGTTGGTAAATGCTTTAGCTAAAAGTAGTGGCTTGAATTGTGTTAAAATAGATATGTCAAGAATTTTAGGACAATATGTTGGTGAAAGCGAAAAAAACTTTAAAAAAAGTTTGTTAGGAGCTCAGTCACAGGAACCTGTAATAGTTTTTGTTGATGAAATTGATACAACATTTAGAAGAGGAGAAAGTGGAGATAGTGGAGTAGGAAAAAACATTTTTAGTGAATTTCTACAATTTACAAGTAATTCATTAAACAGAGGAAAAGTTATATTTATTGCAGCAACAAATAGACCAGACATATTAGATTCAGCATTAAAAAGAGCAGGGAGATTTGATAAAAAGATACCAATATTGCTTCCAGAAGAAAATGAAAGAGGGGAAATTTTTAAAGTTATGATAAAAAAATATGACTTTGATACAGATATTGATAACTTTAAATCATTTGCTGTAAGAACAGAGGGGTACACAGGTGCTGAAATAGATATGGTAGTTAGAAAAGCATATGAAATATCAAGTGATGAAAATAATCTTATTAATGAAAAGATTTTAAATTCTGCAATTGATAAATGCAAACCAAATACTCAGGAAGTAGAGAGAATGACTATGTTAGCTGTAAAGGAATGCGATGATCTAGATTTGTTACCTGAAAAATATAGAGAAATTGATTATATGGAAGATATTTTATCAGATTTAGGATAAAATAATACAAAAGATATTCAAAGAATATCATATTCTTTTCATCTGAAGTTTGCTTAAATTGTGCGAATTCATACTTAATAATTAGAGTTGATATTTTGGATATATTAGGTAGTATTTTATAGAAGGGGGATAAGTAATGGGTATATTTAGTAGGATGGGTGCTTTAGTAAGAGGTTTTTTTGGAATATTTGTGGGGGGATTGGAAAAAAAGAATCCTGATATGTTATTTGAGGATATAAAAATGCAAATTGATAAAACTAGAAAAGAGGCAGAAAATCAAATTATAGAAATTCAAACAAATGCAGAACTTATAAAAATTGAAATGAAATCAGCTGAAAAAAACTTAAGTGCAGTACAATCAAGAGTTGAAGCTGCACAAAGAACGGGAGATAAAGATATACTTGTAGAATTACTTATGCAAGAAGATGAATATCAAAATGTATATGAAACTCATAAATCTACATATGAAAGTGCAATAATTGAAGTTGATAAAATAAGAGAAGACTATAAAATTTTTGAGTCAGAAATGAACCAAAAATTAAATGAAATAAAATCTTTGAAAACTCAAGCAAAAATGGCTAATCTAAAGGAAAATATAAATTCAATAAATTCAAGGTATTCAGCTAGAGGAAATAAAGTAGGAGAAGTTAATGAAGGCATAGAAAGAGCCAGAGCTATCGTTAATGAGAAAACTGCAAGAGCAAATGCTATTGAGTCATTGGGAAGTAATAATATAGACATGAAATTAAAAAAATTGGATATGAATTCAGCAAGGGATAGAGCTAAAGCTAGAGCAGAAGCATTATTAGCCGGAAGCGGAGGATTTGAAGTTAAAGAGAAAATAAATAATTCAGATAAAAATACAAGTGGAGTAAATATAGAAAAGAAAAATGTCGATAACAAAAGTAATTTGAAAAATAATAATTAAGTATTTAATTAGGAGAACCTAAGAAATAATACCAAATTCATATTCGAGAATTAGAGTTTATTTTTTGGATATTTCTTAGAAATAAATTTATTGAGAAGAATTAGGCAGAATCAAAAAATAAACTAGTCAACTTTTTTTGAAAATTTGTTAAACCATCGATATTTTCAGAAAAAAATTGTCTTATGAAATTTTTGAT
>JBDMZA010000116.1:0-4503 GCA_039770155.1 Clostridiales bacterium | reverse complement strand
CAAAAATTTCATAAGACAATTTTTTTCTGAAAATATCGATGGTTTAACGAATTTTCAAAAAAAGTTGACTAGTTTATTTTTTGATTCTGCCTAATATCAACTTAATTTAGAATAAAAATCGTTTTTTTTTTGATTTTTAAATGATGAAAAAGGGTAATATATAATTGTGTTATGGAGTCTAATGAATTTTATGAATTTATTAGGTATTATATAGGGGATAGCAAAAAATAAATTGTCATTCTTTAAGAAAAGAATAATTGTATATAATTTTTTGAGATCTCAATAGTATTTTTTTTCAAAGGAATATATTAAAGAATTAGATTAGGAAAATATAAAAAATAATACTGAATTCTTTTCGTATGAAGTTTGATTAATATGTGAATTCATACTTGAGAATTAGAGTTAATTTTTTAGATATTCCTAGGATATGATTTTTTAGGGTTTCCTAGAATGAAAAATATTTAAATTAATTTTGGATGGAGTTGTAATTGGAATGAAGAGATTATCGATGTTTTTAGTTTTAACTTTAATTATCGGAGTATTTTTTACAGCATGTAGCAAAAGTGATAATGAGAAAGAATCAAAAGAAAGTGACAAAGAAAGTTCATCAGAAACTAAAAAATTAGATTCAAAAGAAGAAACGAAGAAAGCTGTGAAGATAAACTATGAAGAAGTAAAACCAAATGAATCAGGGAAAGTAATGGTTGTAATGTTCCATAACTTTGTAGAAGAATTTGAAGCACAGGAATATGATTCAGGTGAATATACAACTACATTTGATGATTTTGAAAAGCTTTTACCGAATCTATATGAAAAAGGATACAGACTAGTTAGTTTAAATGATTTCTTGAAAAATGATATTGATGTTCCAGCTGGTACTATTCCAATGATTTTTACTTTTGATGATGCTACTTCAGGCCAATTTAACTTAATAAAAAGTGATGGAAAACTTAAGGCTAATCCTAAGACAGCAGTAGGAATAATGGAAAAATTCAACAAAGAACATTCTGATTTTGGTATGGAAGCTACTTTTTTTGTAAACCTTGGAGTTGATACTTTTGAAGGCAAAGGTACCTTGGCAGAAAGATTAAAATATTTGGTTGATAAAGGATTTGAAATCGGAAACCATACATATACACATATAAATTTAAAAGACACACAATCATCTGAAGAAATTATAAAAGAAGTTGGAGGAAATCAGAAAAAAATGAGTGAACTTATACCAAACTATAAGTTTAATACATTTTCGTTGCCTTTTGGGGCTCCAACAGTAGATTTAATAGATGATGTTGTAAAGGGAGAATTTGAAGGGGAAAAATATAAACATGCAGCTTTAATGGAAGTTGGTTGGGATCCTAATTTGGCACCGGTTAATCCTGAATTTAATCCATTATCAGTACATCGAGTAAGAGCCTCAGGTATTGAACCAGTTCAAGCCGATTTGGCATGGTGGATGGATAACATATCCAGAGAAGAACAATTTGTAAGTGATGGTGATCCTGATAAAATTTCAATACCTCAGGATAAGAAAGGTAATGTAGATGAATCAAAGTTACAAGATAAAAAACTTGTTGTTTATTAAAAATAACCCAAAATAAATCAAATATATATTAAAATGCCTAATAATATTATTAGGCATTTTATATATTTGAATTTCATTATCTATTTTTTATATAAAGGTCCAAAAGATTTGCATGCTCTAAAATCTGCACCTTCTAAATCACTTGTCCCAAATGAATTCCATACTTTAGGTCTGAAAATTCTTTCCTCTGCCACATTATGCATTGATACAGGAATTCTCAACATAGAAGCCAGAGTTATAAGTTCACTACCAATATGACCATATGAGATTGCTCCGTGATTTGCTCCCCAATTATTCATTACAGAATAAACATCTTTAAAGGAACCTTTACCTGTTAAAATTGGAGTAAACCAGGTTGTGGGCCATGTTGGGTTTGTTCTTTTATCTAAAATATCATGTATATCTTTTGGTATTTCAACAGTATAACCTTCTGCTATTTGAAGAACAGGACCAAGATTCTTTACTATATTTATTCTAGACATGGTTATTGGCATTTTTCCTTTAGTTAAAAATCTGGAAGAAAAACCTCCTCCACGGAAATAATCAGCATCAGCAGGACAAAACTCCGTTGAGGACAAGCATTTTTTTGTGTCATTTTCAGTAATATCCCAATATGGTTTCATTACAGGATTACCATCTGTATCAGTTTGTTCACCGGTTCCGTCTAAGGATGTTGAGCCACTATTTATTAAATGAATTAAACCTTTTATTCCAATATCCTCAAGATTAAATCCTGTAACTCTTTTAACTGCAGCTACACTCCAAAACGTTCTTACATCAGAAAAAATTTGTGCTGTTCCAGTTAATAAATGTCCAAATAACATTGGAATACCATTTAAACTATCGTTTTCTGTTGCTACTACAAATGCTTCTCTTATACCATTCCAATCAAAGGATGAATTTAATATTGTTTCTAAAAAATCACCGTTTGGAAGATGATCTGTCCAATGCCTTTGTCCTTGAAATCCTGAAGCAATGGCGTTGTACCCATGAGATTCTTCATCAAAACCAATTTTTGATAGTGTTTTATTTCCTATCATCATATCTCGTACAATTATAGACATTTTAATAACAAATTCCCAATCAGAATCTAATTTGTCTCTGGACCACTTTTTACTGTCTTCATTATAATCAGGACCTTCAATACAATTGGACTTAACCCATTTAAGTGCTTTTTTGAATTCTTCTTTATCATAAATTTTTTCTTCTATTCTTCTTGAAATTTCATTCATATCAACACTTACATTTCTCATACACAGGTAATCACTAAAAAA
This sequence comes from Clostridiales bacterium, assembly GCA_039770155.1. Taxonomy (GTDB): domain Bacteria; phylum Bacillota; class Clostridia; order Acetivibrionales; family JBDMZA01; genus JBDMZA01. Next base: position 1,647 of record JBDMZA010000116.1, on the reverse strand, counting down.
TTCGGTATCCACTATTGAACCTGCAATACCCATGGAAGTGCCGCCAATAGAAAGATAAGATTTGTTTTGAATAGTGGCTAAAGCAATACCCGCTTTAACAAATAATAATATTTTTTGTGAAACATCTTTTGGGATAGATGAGTCATTACTATCTTGAACATCTTTGCCATAAATCGCAAAAGCTGGTAACCCGATTTGATCATGTCCAGCTACGGCAGCGGCTAAATAAACAGCACCTGGTCTTTCAGTTCCGTTAAATCCCCAAATAGCTTTGGGTCTTAATGGATTTAAATCAAGGGTTTCTGTTCCATAACACCAACTTGGAGTTATTGTTAATGAAATTTGAACATTTTCATTTTGAAACTGTTCTTCACATTTAGCCGATTCATTTGCTCCTCCTATGGTAGTGTTAGAAATAACACATTGGATTTTTTCTCCACTGGCATGCTTTAGAGTTGATTCAATTAATTCAGATGTTTTTTTAGCCAAAGTCATAGTTTGTTTTTCGAGAGATTCTCTTACACCTCTTCTGCCATCAATTGTTGGTCTGATACCTACTTTGGGTAAAGAACCTGATAATCTAAAGATGTTTTTCATTATAGACTTCCCTCCAATTAATTTGTATATTATAAGGCAGGATTAAAAATAAACTAGTCAACTTTTTTTATAAATTTGTTAACTATCAATATTTTTGAAAAAAGTTGTTTCGTGAAATTTTTGATTATGCCTGACATAAAAAATAAACCAGTTTAATTATATAATATTATCCAATAAAATTATATTTTATATTTTTGATTATGTCTTAAAATGTTACAATCAGATTAAAAAAATGTTAAAATAGTAAATTATGCTAAATATGATAAAAAACGAATGTTTGAATATAAATGATATTATTATACGATTTTTTACGATTCCGATAATATTTAGTATCTATTTGTCTTAAAACAAAATTGCTAAATAGCTTCCAAATGTTATATAATTATACTATAGTAATTATATGAATGGGGGAGTGTTTTGATATGGCAAAGGGAAGTGTAAAAAAAGTACAAACAGATGCCGATGTAAAGAGAAAAGCAGTGAAATTGGTTCTAGCCCATTTAAAAAAGAAAATTGCAAAAGATTTTATTGGTTCTGAACATATTAATGAGTGGGTTGCAGATATGGAAAAACTCTTAAAAAAAGAAGAGTTTGTTTTATCAGAGTATCATGGAATGAGAAGAAACTTAAATGATGTAATTGAAAGAGTTGTTGACGAAGAAATAAGATATAAATTACGTGATTCATGGTATAGCTTAGGAAAAGCTTTCGATAAAAAAGTAAAGAGGAATTTTTAGTGATAATTGTAAAAACCCGATGTTTTATTGGGTTTTTCTACTGTAGATAATATGTAAAATGAAAGATCATTTCAATTAAAATTTCGATAAAAAATTCTTTTCAAAATTAAATTCTATAAAATAAATCTTATAACCAACAATTTGTTGATAATATAAATCCTATAATGTAATATCTATAATGTAACGAAAAACTTCTTAGCTATCTGGGAGAACATAAGGAGTCTGTAGCCGGCGTCTCCCTTGATGAAGAGGCAGCGGATCTGGTTAGATTTCAGCACGCCTATCGATCCGCAGCGCAGTATATGTCAGTAAT
>JBDMZA010000115.1:0-7028 GCA_039770155.1 Clostridiales bacterium | reverse complement strand
CCAAAAAATAAACTCTAATTCTCGAGTATGAATTCGCATGATTTAAGCGAACTTCAGACGAAAAGAATTTGGTATTATTTTTTAGGTTCTCCTAAAATAATTTTTTTAGCTGTTTTTTTCAATACAAATGGTGATAAAAATATATTAATAAATATTCATATAATACAAGATAATATTCATAATATTTTCATCATTTAATAACAATTTAGATTTAGAATATTAGTTAAGAAAGAAAAATAACTATATAAAACTTTAGAAAAATTATATAAATATTTTGCAAATCAATGGATATATTTATCCCTTGATTTTAGATCTATCCTAAATAAAGGAGTGGAATAAAATGGATGATAATAATAATGATAATTTAAATCAAAATGAAAATTTAAACCAAAATAATAATTTAAACCAAAATAACAATTTAAACCAGAATGAAAATTACACAAATGATGAATATTTAAATGAAGATTATATGGCAGAAAGTTTTTCAGAAAAAAGCAAACCAACTAAACCCAAATTAGGAGCATTTAAGCTAATTGCATTATTAATTATTACATCATTATTTACAAGTTCAATCGTAGGAGGAAGCTTGTATTATAAGTTTAAATCAGAATTAGATAAACAAAATGAAGGATCTGAAGAATATAGTCTTACTAATTCATCTAATAATTCAAAAACAAGCACAAAGGCTGATAATATAAACTATTCTGGATCTTCAACAGTATCTGATATTGTAAAATCTGTTGGTTCTTCTATAGTAGGTATAAAAATAAGTACAAAAGTAGATAATTCAGACAATTCTTTAGGTAGGTTTTTTGGAATGGGTGATGGTTCACAAGCAGCTGAAGGTTCAGGAATAGTTATAGATGACTCAGGTCATATAGTTACCAACTATCATGTTGTATCAGAAGCTGACCCAAATAACCCAAATAGTAAACAAACAACTTTGGAAGTGCATTTGCAAGATGATAAAGTTGTAAAAGCTGAATTTGTAGGTGGCGACAGTGATAGTGATTTGGCTGTAATTAAAATCGATGCTGATAATCTAAATGTAGCAAAACTTGGTGATTCTGAAAAATTAAATGTTGGTGATCCTGTCCTAGCAATAGGAAATCCTTTGGGACTTGACTTTGCAGGAACAGTAACAACCGGAATAGTAAGTGCTTTAGACCGTTCAGTTGAGTCTGGTAATGTATCTCAAAACTTAATTCAAACAGATGCTGCAATAAATGCAGGAAATAGTGGTGGTGCATTATTAAGTTATACTGGTGAAGTTATTGGAATAAATTCAATGAAAATATCTCAAACAGGTGTTGAAGGTATAGGATTTGCAATTCCAATAAATGAGGCAAAACCTATTATTGAGCAACTTATTGAATTTAAAAAAGTTAAAAATAAATTAATGATAGGCATTAGCGGACAAAATGTTACAGAAGAATTTGCAAATGATTACAATACAGAAATCGGTGTTTATGTTACTGGTGTAAGTGAGGGAAGTGCAGCTAATAAAGCAGGTCTTGAAAAAAATGATATTATAATTGAACTTGGTGGAGAAAAAATTGAAACAATGGCAGATATAAATACCGAAAAGAAAAAATACAAAGTTGGGGATACGATAAAAATTAAAGTTATTAGAGATAGCAAAGAAAAAACTTTAACTCTAAAATTTCAAGAAGAAGAAGAATAGTTTATTCTAAAATAAATTCTCAATAAATATAAAAAAGAAATGTTTAAAACATTTCTTTTTTTATTGTATTTTTTCCATAATTGTAAAATTACTATATAAATATTCTGACCATTATAACTTTTATATTAAATTCTTGAAATAAGCATTATTAATTACCTAATTTAATTTTATTAAAAATATACCTCAAATTTCGTTAAATTTATGTCAAAATTTTAACAGAGAAATCTTGCTTATTCATAAATTTATGTACATAATATTTAATAGGAGTTAGCAAAAAAATAATTTGTTATTCTGTAACCAATAAAATATTATTAGTTAGGGATATCAAAAAAATAATTCTAATTTTCATAAATATTAGAATATGATATAATTTTTTTGATTCTCCATTAATGTCTAGAAAGGATTTATATATGAATGTAACAAGTGTAACAAATGAAATATTTCAACTATCTATAAATATTGATAATATACTTTTTGAGGGCCTTTGGGAAATTCCAAATGGAGTTACCTTAAATTCCTATATAGTAAAAGGTGAAAAAACAGCAATTATTGATGGGGTATGTGGTTGGGATGGAGTACCAGAAAGTTTATTTGAATTACTCAATAAAATTAATGTTGATCCAAATTCTATTGATTATGCTGTAATTAATCACATGGAACCTGATCATTCAGGATGGATAGAAGATTTAATTAAAATAAACCCTAATTTTTCTATAATATGTAGTAAACCGGCTTCTGATTTACTTAAGTCTTTCTATAATTATACAAACAATATAATTTGTGTTAAAGATGGTGATACTATAGATTTGGGAAACAATAAGATTTTATCATTTTATGAAATACCCAATGTACACTGGCCTGATACTATTGCAACATTTGATAAACATTCAGGAACATTGTTTTCCTGTGATGCCTTTGGCTCATTTGGAAGAGTTAAAGACAATTTATATGATAATATGTTAAGTAGTGAACAAATTGATTTTTATGAAAAAGAAGCAGTTAGATATTATTCAAACATTGTAGCTTCCTTTTCAATTCCAGTAAAAAAATCTATTGAAAAATGTAGAGCTCTTCCAATAAAAATAGTTGCACCTGGTCATGGTATCGTCTGGCGTGAAAACCCACAAAAAATAATTAATGATTATGAAAGATATTATTCATATCAAAAGGGGCCTGCAAAAAAAGAAATCACACTGATTTGGGGTTCCATGTATGGTATGACTGAAAAAACAATTACTCCAATATTAAATATTCTAAAAGAAGAAAATGTAAAAGTTCATGTTCACAGAGTTCCTGAAGACAACATAAGTAACATACTTACATCAGCTTGGACATCAACTGGTATAATTATTGCAGCACCTACATATGAATATAAAATGTTTCCACCTGCAATTTCAACGATTGATGAATTAGGTCGTAAAAAGCTATTTAATCGAAAAGCTTTATATCTTGGTTCTTATGGTTGGTCAGGTGGAGCTATAAGAGATATGGATGAAACTATCTCCAGAAACCGTATGAACTGGGAGTTTGTTGATAAATTTGAGTTCAAAGGTTATCCTTCAGAAAATGATTTTAACCATATCGCTGGTAAAGTTAAGGAATTAGCTGAACTTGTAAAATCCATAGGTAAAGATTAATTAAAAGATATCTAAAAAATAATATAACTCCTACAAATTAATATTTTGAATTTTGTAGGAGTTTTTTTCTAAAGTGAGGATAAAATGAAAAAATTTATTATAATTGCAATTGGAGGTTTTTCAGGAGCTAATTTAAGATTATTTTTTAATAATGTAAATAAACACCATTATGAAATTCCTCTAAACACATTGTTTATAAATATAGTTGGCTGTTTTCTGTTTTGTTTCTTTATGACATTAATTATAAATAAACAGGATCATATAAGTAAATTCTTTCCCATTATTCTTTCAGGCTTTTTAGGTGCATTTACAACTTTTTCAACACTTTGTAAAGAAACAGTTCAATTACTCCTAAATGAAAATATTTTTAATGGAATTTATTATTTAGTTTTATCAATTGTATTAGGATTTGTTTTTGCACTTAGTGGTACATATCTTGCAAAAAAAGTTTTACTTTTCTGGCAAAAAATAATAATTATTAGAGAAGGTTTATAATATGGAATATTTTTTTGTAGGTTTAGGAGGTGCCTGTGGCAGCTTATTAAGATACTATTTAGGTCGTTTTATTACATCCAAAAGTAACTCATCTTTTCCTCTGGGCACATTTATAATAAATATAACAGGTGCTATTTTACTTGGAATTTTTAATTCAATTTCCATGGATAAAAATATTAGTATACTAATATGTGATGGTTTTTTAGGTGCTTATACAACTTTTTCTACTTTTATCTATGAAGGATTCAATTTATTTAATAATAAGAAAACAAATGCACTTGTTTATATTATAATTTCACTATTTTTAGGAGTTTTGGGATATTTATTTGGAATAAAGATTTTTAAAATAATATAAAATTTCAAATTGTTTTTTGTATACTCTATAATTACAAAACATTTTATTGTATTGTATAAATATTTAATATATAATTTTACAAAGAAAAAAGAGCGTAAGGAATCAATAACTATGGAAAAAAAAGTAAACTTCAAAAAAATTAGAAAACTTCAAAATATTGCTCCCAGCAGAATAATTGTATTTAGTTTTGCAATTGTAATATTTTTAGGTTCAATATTGTTATCTCTACCAATATCTTCAAAATCAGGTGAAAGCCTTGGTTTCTTTAATTCTATTTTTACATCTACTTCAGCTACATGTGTTACAGGACTTACATTATATGACACATATGAAAATTATACTTTTTTTGGGCAAATTATCATTCTAATTCTAATCCAGATGGGTGGTCTTGGTATAGTCACTTTAGCTACTTTTTTTTCTATAATAATAGGTAAAAAAGTAGGACTCAAAGGAATGATTCTTGCTAAGGAATCTGTAAATAATTTCAATTTTCCTGATGTATTATCACTTATTAAAAAAATTGTTATTGTTACAATATCTATTGAATTATTTGGTGCACTATTATTATCGCTTAAATTAGTACCAATTTTTGGTGTAAAGGGATTTTATTATGGTTTATTTCATTCTGTTTCAGCTTTTTGCAATGCTGGCTTTGATATTATGGGTCCTGTAGATCAAAGTAGTTTGTCCAATTATTTTAATGACAGTTTAGTATTATTAACAATCTCATCTCTAACAATAATAGGTGGTTTAGGATTTGTAGTTTGGAGAGATTTTTATGAATTTAAAAAGAGAAAAAATGTTTATCTTCACACAAAAATAGTTCTAGTAATAAGTATCATACTAATAATAATTGGAACCATTTTTATTTTAAATTTTGAATTCTACAATTCTAAAACTATTGGTTCAATGAACACTGGAAATAAAATACTCAATGCTTACTTTATGTCAATTTCTTCAAGAACGGCTGGTTTTAGTACTTTCAATATACATGATTTATCAGAAATTTCTAAAGTATTCATGGTAGTTTTAATGTTTATTGGTGCTTCATCAGGTTCTACAGGAGGTGGAGTTAAAACTTCTACTTTTGGTATAATGATTTTTGCAATTATATCTCAAATAAAAGGTTCTGAAAGTACTATTATTTTCAAAAGAAAAATTCCATATAGTATTGTAACTAAAGCCCTTACCATTTCAGGTTTAAGTATGATTTTAATCATATCAATTACCACGTTGATATTGGTAATTGAACCCAATCCCTTTATTGACGTTTTATTTTTAACAACTTCAGCTTTTGGTACAGTAGGTTTATCACCTCTTCCGTTAAATGAATTGGGTTTATTTTCAAAAACTCTTATAATAGTTACAATGTTTTTAGGTCGTGTGGGTCCAATGACCTTTGGTATAGCCCTATCATTAAAATCATACAAAAGAAAATCCGCTGTATATCCTGAGGGAAAAGTACTTGTAGGTTAAGTTTTAGATATATTAACCTAAAAAATATTCTTTTAATTCCAGTTGATCTTCCTCTGATGATACAGAAATAATGCAATCATCTTTTTTCAAAATTGTAAATCCATTAGGAATTAGTACTTCTTCTTCTCTAATAACAGAAATTATTACACAATGTTTTGGAATAGATATATCTTTTAAACTTTTATTACATACAGGAGAATTAGATGATATAACAATTTCATTTAATACAATTTTACCACTTTTTAATCTAAGTAATGTTTTAACACCTGAATAATCGACTTCTTTTTCTATTAAATCTGCAATTATAGATGTACTGCTAAATACTAAATCTACCCCAAATCTTTCAAATACTCTTATATTCTTAGGATTATTTACTCTTGTTATAGTCCTCTCCACATTGAACTTTCTTTTAGCTAATTGACAAGCTATTAAATTATCTTCATCTTTTCCAGTTACAGCAATAAAGATATCTGCTTTTTCTATTTTAACAGATTCTAAATCTTCAATATCTGTACCATCTCCATTTATAACTGCTATCTTTAACTCATTTGCAATTCTTTCACAAAGAATTTTTTTTGGCTCAATAACTATTAACTTATGTTTATAAGTTAGCAAAGTTTTTGCCAAATAATAGCCTACCTTCCCACCACCAACAATTACAATATACATTTAATCCTCCTATTTTTCTGCAATTACTAATATATCATCTTTATTGATATTTATATTTTGTTTTGCAAAAACAAAATTATTATTTTTTATTATTCCAAATAAGAAACAATTATTATCAGCCATTTTAATATCCTTAACTTTCTTTCCCTCTATTTTTTTTGTTACTTTTTCATGTCTAAAATTCATCTCAATATCTCCAATATTATGATATGTTTCACCTTCTGAACCAAGCAATCTGGATTTCATAACCTCTACAGTAACATTTGTTGGACATATTGTATTCAAACCAAATTCGTGAAAAACATTTTCTCTTTTTGGATTGTAAATTCGTGCAAGAACTCTTTTAACCTGAAAAAATTCTTTAGCTACTTGGCATGCCATTATATTAATATTATCATCAGGTGTAACTGAAATAAGTGCATCTGCACTTTCTATTCCTGCTTGTTTTAATATATCTTGATCTATTGGAACTCCTGTAATTGTAACTCCACTAAATTCAGGATCTAATAAGCTAAATGATTTTCTGTCACTATCTATAATTACAACTTCATGACCTTCTTGAAAAAGTATATATGCTAATCTTGAGCCAACTTTTCCACAACCTATTATAATTATATGCATTTCTAAAACTCCTTAAATATGTTTAATTTTTTAATAAATTATTTAAAAAAACTAAAAATAATATATATAGTATCTTACCAATAAATTTAGT
>JBDMZA010000114.1:0-7685 GCA_039770155.1 Clostridiales bacterium | reverse complement strand
TTCAGACGAAAAGAATTTGGTATTATTTTTTAGGTTCTCCTTAGGCATAATTAAAAATTTCATAAGACAATTTTTTTTCTAAAAATGCCGATGCTTTAACGGATTTTTAAAATAATTAATTATGCGATTGAATAGTTAAAATTTTAAATAATATAGTGAAATATCTGTTATAATTGAAGGATATACTGATTCAAAGGAAAATGAAGAAAAAAATGGAATACTTTATTTAATTTGTAAAATAAATAAAGGAAATAGATTATCTCATGTGGGTTATAGAAGTTCTAATCTTATTGCAGATAATTCTAATTTAGTAGGTAGACAAAAAATGGAAGAGTTAATTTAAAATTATTGAGGAGAAATAAATATGTTTTATTTAATAGTACAAATTATCATATGTTCAATTTTAGCACCAAGTATAACTTTTTTTATAGGTTGGATATTAAAAATTTGGCCTAATAAATCTAAATTGAATGATATGGAGAAAAAGATGTCTTTGATTAAAGACGATTTGAATTCTAAGATTGAGTTGTTGAAGAATGATTTAAGTCAAAAGAATGAAACTATTTCTAAACTACAATCAAAAGTTGATTTATTTTCTACATCGATTGAGCCAAATATAAGTAGTCATACTGAAAAATTAACTGAATTGGATAGTTTAATCAAAAATGAATTATTGGAGAAAAAATTTGATTCAAAGATTGATAATTGTGATGGTAATTTTAAAATTATTGAGTCAAAATTGGAATCCCAAAGGTCAGAATGTAAAAACGACATAAAGGATATTGAAAATAATTTATCAAAAAAATCTGGTATTCTTGAAACTGTTGTAGATAGTTTAAATAATAAAAAGATTGAGGATGAGAAGAAAATAGTTGAACTTGAAAAAAGAATTTATGAATTAGAAAATCCCCCAGAAATAATTCCAGAAATAATTCCAGAAGAAACTTTTGAAGTAACTTATGAAGAAACTTTCGAGACAATTCCAGAAGAAACTTCCGAGACGATTCCAGAAGAAACTTCCGAGACAATTCCAGAAGAAACTTCTGAGGAAACTTCTGAAGAAACTTCTGAAGAAACTATTGAAGAAGATGATTTGAAAAAAATATCAGGTATTGGAGCAGTTCTTGAAAGATTATTAAATAAAAATGGAATATTAACTTTTAAACAACTTGCTGGATTAAATGAATCAGAAATTGATCAACTTGATAAAAAGTTAGAATCATATAAAAGTAGAATGATAAGAGACAATTGGAATGAACAAGCAAAAAGATTTCATAAAGAAAAATATGGTGAAACTATCTAGAATTAATAAACTAGTCAACTTTTTTTGAGAATCTGTAGATGGTTTAATTATAACAATTGAAATTTTGAACAAAGGTTTAGGAGAGAATATATGAATGAAAATAATCGTAATAAAATAAAAAAAGGTACTTCTGTTAAGGTTGTACAAAAACAAGATCAAAAAACAGGTTGTTTAACTGAAGGGAAAGTTGAAAGCATTCTTACCAATTCTTTAACTCATCCACATGGTATTAAAGTACGTCTTGTAGGTGGAATAGTAGGTAGGGTAAAGCAAATAATATCCTAAGGACATCCAAAAAATAAGCTCTAATTTTCAAGTATGAATTTCTATGATTTAAGCGAATTTCAAATGAAAGAGATTAGAGTTTGTTTTTTATCTCTGTTAGCATTTCTACCAACAATAATAACTTCATAATTTAGTTCAGATATTTGTCTATATTCTGTATATATAAAGAAAATAAATTATAAATTATAAAAAACATTTATAATAAAAATAATTTACCCAAAAAAACGGAATTTTTATGTTTGAAAAAGAAGATTTATTTTATATAATAATATGAAAAAAAGGGGATATATTTGATGGATAATAATAATAATAGTTATGAAGTTATTTCTTGGCAACATTTTGATAATATATTTAAACCATCCTTTGAAATGCCTTTTTATAAATTTTATAAACAGTTAGATAAAATTCAACTATATAATTCGGTTGGTAATGAGGATATTAATTTTAAAGGAAATCTGATTATAAATTATAGTAATTCTGTTAACTTGGTGATTGATGGAGATTTAAATATTGAAGGTAATTTATGTATGAATTGTGATGAAGGAGTAGCTAATTTTATATTTATTAATGGTAATTTAAGAGCGAAAAGTATAATATTGGATGGATATCCAAGTTTAAAAGTAAAGGGAAAAGTAGATGTTGAGAATGGAATTTTAGGAATGTATGGTGATGATGGAGGGTATCTTGACATTCAAGGAGAAGTTAATGGAAAAGTTGTGATTGCAGACTCAGGTTTTAATATGAAATTTAAAAGTACTGTAAATGCTGTGATTTTAAATAATTCAAATATGGAATTGGAAGCTGATTATTATGGTGAAGATCTTGAAACAATCTTGTTATCTGAATTAATAGATGATGAAGAATGTATAGATACTGATGAAGTTGTTGATTATTTGTTAAATGACAAAAATATATTGAATTTTTCCAAAATATCAGAGCAGAAAATTAATTTTGATTATAAAGATATGAAACTTAATTTAAAAACTATAAAAGTAAATGAGGCTCTAAAAAAATTTCCTATACTAAAAGAAAAAATAGAAAAATATGGAGAAGATACTGATGAAATAGCTTATTTTGAAAATGATATTTATTGGAAGGGCAATCTGGAAATGAACTATAGGTTTGATTGGTTTAAAAGTTCAAAAGGAGAGGATTTAAAAGGAGTTATATTTGATTCGAATTTATATGTTGAAAAAGCTATTGAAAATGTAGATGATGAGGAGGGACCATTTTTATTAGTATTGGGCAATTGCTATGCCAAAAATATATATAAAGGTGGTTCGGAGTTTTATATAAATAATAATTGTATAATAGATAATTTAATTTATGGTCATAATAATTATGGGTCTATGAAAGTGCTTAATAAAACAAAATCTCAATATATAATTGGAGAAAATCATTTTTTTGAATTTAATCAATTAGATAATAAAACTGTTAAAATAAATAATTTTTCAAGTAGCGGGAGTTATGATTTTTATAAGGATGATATAAAAAGAGTTTTTGTTAAAGAAGTTTTAGATGAAAGTGAGAATTTAAAAATTGAAAAATTTATTTATAGATTAAATAATAATAAGCGAGTTATGAAACCAAATGCAAAAAGGAGTTTTGAAATATTATCAGAAGAAATTGAGAACTTAAGTAATAGTAAGAATGAAAATCTTGAATTAGACTTAGAATTTAAAAATTTAAAGGAGTTTCCAAGCAGCATATTTAGAATAAAAAATTTAAAGAAATTATTTTTAAGAGGTAATCCAATTAACTTTATACCTGAAAAAATTGAACAACTTCAACATTTAGAAATATTAGATTTGAATTCTTGCAGTATAAAGACTTTGCCTAATACAATAGGTAATTTAAAAAGATTAAAACAATTAAAATTAGATCATAACCTAGGACTTATAATTCCAAAATCAATTTCTAAACTTATTAATCTTGAAAGTTTATCCCTTTACCAAATAACTGATGTAAAACCTGTTGATTTTCCACAAGAAATTTGTAATCTTACTGGACTTAAAAAGTTATTTATTGGTAGTAATTCATTTAAGACAATACCAGAATCTATTTTAAATTTGAAAAATCTTGAGGAATTAGACTTAGATCGTAGTTTATGCTATCTAAATAGAATTCCAGACTTATCTGGACTTAAAAAACTTAAGAAAATTCATGCAGATGGAAGAAAAACTTTTAAAACAAGACCAAATCCAAAACAAGCAATACTTAAAGCTTTTTTTAACATTCCAAATTTAGTAGAATTGAACATTGATCGACATAGTATTGAGAAAGAAACTTTGGATAGTAATGAATTAGTAAAAATAAAGGATAATCTTTCATACGACTTAGATCGATTTAAAGAGATTAAAGATAAATTGATAAAGAAAGATGAAAAAAGTAATAACTTAGTCGAAATTGTTGGAGAGCCTTTAAGAAAGGAACATCTTTATGGAATTGGAAATTTGAAAAATCTTAAGATAATAAATCTTTCTTTTAACGATTTAGAATCACTTCCTCAAGATTTTTACAATCTTAAGAAATTAATTAAAATTGATTTAAGATACAATAGACTGTCAAAAGAAGAATGTTATAAAATTATGAAGTTATATCCAAAGGTAGAAATTGATTTTAGAAATCAAAAAGTTTTAAAAGAAAATGAAAATGATGATGATTTTATAAAAATGGAGAATCATATCAACAAAGCAAATAGTATCAGATCAAGAAATTTAAAGGAAGCTATAATAGAATATGATAAGGCTTTAGAATTTTATGTAAATGGAAAAGTAACAAATGAATATAATTTAATTTATATTCACTATTCAAAAATGTGGATTTACTCTCAATTAGGATATCATATTGAAAAAATAACAAAAGATGAATTAAATGAGTATAAGAAAATGTGCTTAAAGGAAGCTAAGTTTTGTTTGGAACTCATTCCACCAAATTTTTGTATTTGGCATTTTACGGATGAAGGAGAATTTCATTTAGAAACTATTGTTTTTGCCTCGAATGTCATAGCATATAATTATTATGAAAATTCAACAAATAATGAAGAATTAAAAAAGGCATTAATAGAAATGGAAAGAGCTGTAGAACTTGCACAAAATGAAAGACATTATTATATAGTAGATACCAAAGTAAGAATATTGTTAAAATTAAATAAAAAAGAAGAAGCATTTAAAATTGTAAAAAGTATTCTTGATAAGACACCTCGTTTTAAAGATTTTCAGGATATAAAAAAAGATAAGGAATACTTATCTTTCCAAAGCAACCGTTAGCTGTATATTTTTTGAAATTGAGTAGTATATATTTGAATGAAATAAACTATTTAAAATTTTCTACAACTTATGCATAATAAAAAATTTCATAAGACAATTTTTTTCTGAAAATATCTATGGTTTAACGAATTTTCAAAAAAAGTTGACTAGTTTATTTTTGGATTCTGCCTTAAGAATCATATATAGTTAGTATATTTATATAAAGTTTATTATTAAGACATCTAGTAGTAATATATTTTGTTAATTGTTGGGGAATTTATTATATTAAATTTTTTTATCATAATCAATTAACTCATCATATTTGTAATAATATGTTATAATTATTTTAGAATATTCAAGTATATTAAAATCTAAATAGGATAAAGGAATTTTTTATAAATGGTTAATAGTGTAATTATATGTGAAATCTTAAATGATATTCAAATGCGTCAAAGTTATAAGGTTATTAAAGAGTCTTTTAAGGATGTTGCTAATGAGTTTGAATTAACAGAAGATAATTGTCCATCAAATGCTGCGTTTATTACATTAGATAAGATATATGAATTTAAGAGAGATAAAATAAAGATGTTTGGAATCTATGACGATAATATGCAAATTGGTTTTGTAGTATTAAAGAAATCTTGTTATGATGGAGTTTATTATCTGGAAAAGTTGTGTATAATAAAGAAATATAGAAATAAAGGATATGGAAAAGTGCTTTTAAATTTTAGTTTAGATTATGTAAGTAACTTTAATGTAAAAAAAATATCGATTGGAATTATTAATGAGAATAAAGTATTGAAAAATTGGTATAAAAAACGTGGTTTTAAAGAAGTCAGTATAAAAGATTTTAATCATTTACCTTTCACTGTATGCTTTATGGAATATGAATTATAATATACAATTAAGAAAAGAAGATTCAATAAATCTTGAAGATTGGAAAAATATGAGAATATTAGTTGATGCAGATGCTTGTCCTGTAAAAAAAATAATAATTAGTTTAGCAAAAAAATTAAATATAAAAGTAATTATGTTTATTGATACCAGTCATAATATAAGCGATGGATATTCAGAAGTAGTTATGGTAGATAAAGCAATGGATTCAGTTGATATTAAGCTGGTTAATTCTTTGGAAAAAGAAGATGTAGTAATTACTCAGGATTATGGTGTTGCAACTATGTCTATTGCTAAGGGTGCAAAAGTTATAAATCAGAATGGTTATATAATTGACAATAATAATATTGAAAGACTAATGTTTGAAAGATTTCTTTCTCAAAAAATCAGAAGGTCAGGAAATAGAGTTAAAGGACCTAAAAAAAGATCTAAAGAAGATGATGAAAGATTTAAAAAAGAATTTGAAAAGTTAATTATTTAAAACTTATTTTAAAATATGATATTATTTTTTATTATACCTTAGGAATATCCAAAAAATAAACTCGAATTTTCGAGTATGAATTCGTATGATTTAAGCAAACTTCAGACGAAAAGAATTCGGTATTATTTTTTAGGTTCTCCTTAGTTTTAATATAACTTATTTAAGGAGAGATAAATAATGTGGAAAATAAAAGATTTAAAGAATAGAGCATGGAGAAATTTTGGCATGAATTATTGGAATATTTTTCTTGTATGTTTTATTTTAACGTTTGTTATGGGTACATATGTAAATGCTTTTATGGGGAGTTATTCTTTTTATATTCCCAGTTCTATATCAAATATAATTAACGACAGAAATGATTTCGATGATGATTATGAATATGAGTATGAAGATGAATATGAGTATGATGATGATTATGATGATGATTATGAGTATGATGATGAATATGAGTATGATGATGACGATGAATATGATTATGACGATGAGTTTCCAGAAGAAATACCAGATCTATTTAATAATTTATTTAATGATTTAAGTGTTGAAGATTATACTGGTATTTTTTTAATAGTTGGTGGAATTTTATTGCTTTATCTAATAATTTTATTGGTATTTATGGCATACAGAGTATTTTTAGGATATCCTTTGGAAGTAGGAGGACGTAATTTTTTTAAGAATATGTCATTGAGTGGCCATTCAAAATTAAGTGATATGGGTTATTGTTTTAAGAATGGTAATTATTTTCCTGTTGTAAAATCAATGTTCGTAAAAGGATTATTTTTATGCTTGTGGTCATTATTAATTATAATTCCATATATTATAGCTTTTGTAATTATAATTTTTGCAGGTGGAGATATTTTAAATTCAACTTATTATAGTCCTATTATGATAGTGATGTTTACAATTTTATTTATATTATTTGTTATGGTATTTCTTATTCCATATTATATTAAAATAGTTTCATATTCAATGGTTCCATATATATTGTCAGACAATCCAAAAATTGGACCATTAAATGCAATGAAACTAAGTTCTAAAATGGTTAGTGGTCATAAACTTAAAATAGTTGGTCTCTGGTTTAGTTTATTAGGATGGATTATATTGGGAGTAATGACGTGTATTGGTTTGCTATTTATTCAAGGATATTTTGCAGCAATTATGGGAGAGTTATATAAAGTTCTTAGAAAAAATGCTATAGATGAAGGTATTTGTTCAGCAGAAACATTAAATTTAAATGAAGACCAAAACAATCATGTACAATCAAAAATAAATTTAGAAAAACAGTAATTTTTCAAGTGATTTCTTAAAATAGTCTAAAAAATAATATCCAATTCTTTTCGTCTGAATTTTGTTTGAAATATATAAATTCATTCTCGGAAATTTGGATTTATTTTTTTATGATTTAATATTACTATAACAGACATAATAATTTATTAAAATATTACTATGTCTGTTATAGTAGAGTGTGTAGTTAAAG
>JBDMZA010000113.1:0-21893 GCA_039770155.1 Clostridiales bacterium | reverse complement strand
TCTACATGTTCATCTTCATGTTCTTCTTCCTCAAAAAATCTATCTTCATAAGCTTCGCTTACTACATCTTCTAATTTTACTAAATTTATATTCTCGTTGTACTCTTTTAGTTTCGGTTTAATATTAGCCTCTTCTGCAGCAACTCCAATTGAAAAATACAGTTTAGAATCGCTTAATTTTGTCATTTGTTGAATTGTAGGTTGATAGTTTGTTGGACTTCCTCCTGGAGGAATCATTGTAATAACATCGACTAAATCTCCTCCAACTGCTTTTACAAATGTTTCTTCAGGAATTATAGAAACTGCAACAGAAATTTTTTTTGCATTATCACTTTCTTTTACATTATTACTTAAATTATCTTTTGAACATCCTATGTAAAAAATAAACCCAATAACTAATATTGATAAATAAATTTTTTTCATCTTTTTCCTCCTTTTCTTATTGCAAAAGATTTGCATTTAAAATAATTATATCAGATGATAACTTCATGTCAATAGTGTTTAAATGCTTATAGTCAATTTGAAAACAATTAAAACTTTTGATATTATTAATATATTCAAAATATTACACTAAGGATAGTCTAAAAAATAATACCAAATTCTTTTCATCTGAAGTTCGCTTAAATCATGCGAATTCATACTCGAGAATTAGAGTTTATTTTTTGGCTATCCTTAAAGAGGATGATTTATATGATTCTTAGTTTAGCAATATCAAAAATCAAATCAAAGGGATATAAGATTACCAAACCCAGAGAAGCAATTTTAAAAATATTAATTTCTTCCAAAAACAAGATGCTTTCGGCTGACGGAATTTTAAAAGAAACACAAATAATATGTGCAAATATAAATATAACAACTATTTATAGAAATCTTGAAATTCTTGAAAATATAGGAGTTATTCACAAAGTAGTTTCATCTAAAGGAATTTCACTTTTTAAATTATTATGTAATGAATTCCATCACCATCATCTTATTTGTAATTATTGCGGTAAAGTTGAATCAATTGATTTTTGTCCTATAGAATACTACAAAAAAATATCTGCAGATAAAGACTTTTACCTTACAGATCATAAATTAGAATTATATGGTTTTTGCAAAAATTGTATAAATTCCAAAAAAAATATTTTTTAAATTTTAAATTTCATCTTTGCTTATGATATTTTTTATATTTGTCTAATGTCTATTTCTACTACCTCTACCTTGTGACCCAAGTTGCGTTACAATATTTGAAACAGTAAATTCTTCTGTTTTTGTACCTTTTGTATATGCTCCTTCAGAATATAACCCATCTTTTTCTTCCCCTTTATATGTTCCACCTGAATATATAAAATACGATGAACCATCTTTTAGTTTTGGTGAGCACAATACAATGGATTGATAGTCTTTAGCTGGTTTAAATGTTAATATTTCTTCGCCTTTATCACTTTCTATATGTACCAATGTTTTAGAAGATTGATTTGATTCATAGTTCATTAAAACAGAATATTGTTTCGATGAATCACTTGGTGCTTGTGCCATACCCGAACTTCCAGCAGCAACTACAATTCCTCCTGTTACTTCAAATGTACCATCATAGTCTAAAGCCCCATTTCGATCAGTTGTAGGTCCATTTATTAAAAGTTTACCATCAGTCATATATATAGATCCATTCACATCTATTCCATCGCCATCTGAATTAATTGAAATATATCCTCCATTTATAGTTACTTTACCAGTTCCTGATGATCCAAAATTTCCTTTGCCTCCCATAGACATTTTATTTTCTCTATCCCCATTATTATAATTATCAGGCATATCATCCATAGAAGGTCTTTTTCCATTTTCTGTCACATCATCTCTTTTTGGTCTATCCCCATATTCTGACATATTATCAATTTTTGATTTATCTTCAGTTACTTCATTGTCTATTTCATCTTCACTATTGTCATTTCCAACAGCATTTATAGAATCATCACTTGAAGTAATATTTATATTCCCATCATTAAAAGTAATATTTTCGCTTTCTATTCCTTCATAACATGTATTAATATCAATATTTCCACCATTTATCTCTATATGAGAATCTGATTTTAATGCATCATCTCCTGCCAAAAGAGTTAATGTTCCATCATCAATAATCAAATTATTGTCAGAATTCATTGTATCTTCAGATGAATCAATGTTAATCTTTCCACTAGAAATAGTTATATCACTTCCTGCTACTAATCCATTATTCTTATCTGTATCTTCTGTATCTTCTGAATCTACGGTTTCTTCTTTATTGCCAAAATCCCTTATATCTTCACCATCTTGTGTACCATTTGTATTTCCTCCACCTGAGACAATTTTCAATTCAGTTTCTTTTACAATAATACCTGTTTCTGCCTGAACACCATCTTCGCCAGAATCAATATTTACTTTTCCATCATCTAAAGATACAAAACCTTTTTTTGTATCTTTATCATTATTTGATTTTAATCCATCGCCCTTGGCTTTTATCGCTATATTTGCATTTTTTACTCCAATAAAATCTTTTCCTTTAATTCCATCTGCTATAGAATCAATATTCAAATTACTATTTATAATTTTTAAACCATCATTGCATCTTATAGCCGTTTTATAATTTGAATCAATTGCCAAACTTCCATTTCCATTGAAAGTCAAATTATCTTTGCTAAAAATTGATGCAGATGGTTCATCTGAATCAGAACCATCTAGCTTATAAGATTTACTATCTGTAATTTTATTTTTTGATCCTTCTGCTAATGTTATAATCGTCTTTTTGGCACTCATAACATAGATAGGTGCGCTATCTTCACAAGTTATGTCTGCATTGTCTAAAATAAGTCTAACTATTTGATTATCCTCAACTCGAACTATTATCTGTCCATCATCTAGTGTACCACTTACTTTATAGGTTCCATTTGCTGTTATTATTATATCTTTTCCTGTAACACTCGCTCCTGTACCTTCAAAGTTTATAGAATTATTGTTAAGATTTATATTTGAAATATCAGCGTCTTCCTGTGAATCATTCTTATCATCACTATCATAATCAACTATATATGAAACTCTTGTTATCTTATCATTTTCAGATGTTTTACTATCACTTTCAACTTTTTCACTGTTATTTGAACTACACGAAGAAATCATTGATGTACTAGCAAAAATACAAATTAAAACAATTATCTTAAACCTATTTAACATAAAAATACCTTCCTTTATTTCATTTTTCCTAAGGAATATCAAAAAAATAAACCTTATTCTCAAGTATTAGTCCAATGATTCAAACAAACTTCATACAAGAAAAACTAGGTATTATTTTTTAGACTCTCCTAAACATACCTTTTTCTATTGTACTTTAATACAAATCCAAAACCTGCTATCAATACAATTATCGAAGTTGCTAAATTAATTTTTTTTTGTTTACTATCCTCATTCTCTAAAACAACTTCTTCTTTATTTCCATCTTCTTTGTTATCTTTACCAGGTTCTTTTCCCATTTCCATATCATCTCTACCATTAATATTTCTTGGCATTTTTTTAATCATTTCAATTGCTTCATCATCTAATCCTAATTCCTTTAATTGTTTTAATTGATCATCAGTAATCTCTCCATTATCACTTTCTCCAACAATTTCCATCGCTTCTCTCATTTTTTCCCTATCCATTCCATCCATCTTGAATGCTCCATTTTTTCCCATACTACCCAAATCAGTTAGATTAATACTTGTTTCTACATTTCCTGTTGTATCTGATGGTTGTTTTCCACTTAATTGGTCACTTATACTCTTCGCTCTATCTTCACCATATTTAATTAATACTGATAATGATTTTTCATATTCTTCAAAAGTACAAAACTTAGTTTTATCATTTTTAACATATTCAGATATTTTATCATCGATACTCTTTATACTTTTTTCCATTTCTTTATTATTAACATAGTTATCAGCAATTTCTTCTAAATATTCATGATATGTATTTTTATATTCATCAACTTCTAAAAGTTTCCCAATTAATGGACTTGTGTTAATATCTCCACTTACAGGTACATCTATTGGAAAATTAATTGTTTCAGTACTACTCCCACTATTAAATCCTCCAAAAGCAAGATTAAAATCCCATGGTAAAATTTGAAAAATTCCATCATTTTCATATAAATAGTAATTATGCTTCATATCACCAGCATAACTGTCTAAATTAACCAAAAATGTATTTACTGCAAAATATTTTAATATTTCATCCACATCTAAGTATTTTTCTAAGTTTGTCCCATTATTTAGATTTTTTATCATTTTTACCACTTTATCAAAATCATAACTGGTAGTAGTATTTAAAACAGCATTTTCTGTTATTCCACTATAATTAGATACATCTTCTCCACTCCAAACAAGATTTGTTCCATTTTTTCCGCCACCGTGCATAGCACCTATATCAAAGTCTCCATAATTTTTCTGATTATTTTTATTATATCCTTGAACCATTTCATTTGCCTCTGGTTTATACAAATCGCCTATATTGTCACCCTTATTTCCTTGATCCATTTTATTATCTTCAGGTCTTCCAAGGTCACCTTTGCTAACATTTCCACCTTTTAGACCCATTTCTTCGCCTTCAGGTTTATATAGGTTCCCTGTAAGTGATCCATAATTTCTTTGTACAAAGCTTTCTTCTAGAGTTTCAACAGCAAGATAAAATCCCCATTGTTCCCCATTTATTTTAATATCTACATAATTGTATAGTGGAGTAGATATTCCCATCATTGAGAACATATCATATGATATTGCTTCTTTCATATAAGTATTATCTGCCATAATGTTATTCAAAGAAAGTTTATCCAAGCCAAAACAAGTTTGACCTTTTACATATT
Source organism: Clostridiales bacterium (assembly GCA_039770155.1). GTDB lineage: Bacteria > Bacillota > Clostridia > Acetivibrionales > JBDMZA01 > JBDMZA01. Next base: position 17,045 of record JBDMZA010000113.1, on the reverse strand, counting down.
CATCAAAATCCAATTTAAAACTAAATCTGTCTGTTTCAGTATCATTACTTACCATAGATAAACTGGAATTCCCTTTTGGTCTTATACCTACATTGTTAATAGTTGTATCATTAATTAAAATATTACATGTTTTATACTCTTCCAAACTAGCATTATCAATAAGCCACTTCCAATCTTCTTCTTCAATATTAATATCTAATTTTATTATATTATTTTTATCAAAAATTTTACTCTCATAATCTGTTTTTATAGAAGAATCATATGATTTTCCATTGTATCTAAATATAAGTATTATAGAAAATCCTATTGAGATTAAAACTAAAGTAATTACTAATTTATTGTAATATTTGTTATTAATCATAAATATACACCGCCTAATTATGACATATACTCTCCATTATAACTTACTAGTACTGCGTTATTCACTCCATCAAACCGACTTATTTCATTTACAAAATCAGTTGAAGAATTTTTAAGTCTAATTTCCACTGTAAGTTCAATTTGACTACCCGCTGATACAGTTTTTGATTTTATCATATGTTTTTTTACAGAATCTTTTACATAAGTCATTATACTTTTTTCAGATTCATCTCCTGCACAGTTTACAACTAGAACATATGGATTATCAGTAGATTTTTTATTCACAAATACAATCATAATAATTCCAATAACAACTGCGCCTATCACTGCAAGTGGAATTAATCCTGCACCCACAACAATTCCTGTACTTATTGACCAGAATAAAAACGCTATATCCATAGGTTCTTTTATTGCTGAACGAAATCTAACAATTGAAAGTGCCCCAACCATTCCAAGAGATAATACAACATTTGATGTTATTGCCATAATAATCAATGTTGTTATCATAGTCATTGACAAAAGAGAGACCCCAAAACTTGCTGAATACATAACCCCTGTAAATGTTTTTTTATAAACATAAAATATAAATAAACCTAAAACCAAAGCAAGTGCCATAGCAATTATTGTATCCAAAATAGAAAAAGATGATGCTTTTTCTAAAAAATTCGACTCAAAAATATCTTTAAAACTCATTTGATTACTATCACTCATAATTTATTATCCTCCATTTTTTTGATATAACTTATCCATATATTCTACATGCTACATATTTTGATATTGATTCTTTTCTTGTATCATTAGTTTGTATTATATCTCGTATAATATCTGGTAAAAATTCATCATATTTTACTTCTAAAATTATTTGCATATTTGGATCAACTGATATTCTGGGGATTTTAGGATTTAAAAAATCTTTTAGTAATAAAGAAGTTTTAAGTTCAGTATCAATTGTTATTCTTACATTTCCAGCAGGAAATATATAAGCTTCTCTTGTGTATTCAACTACAGTTCTTGGTTTTAAAAATTGATTTTTCATTTTTATATATAATTCTCTAAGCAATGGTTTGTGTGATTTCATAAGCCATTCAATATCATTATCTATAATTTTTTTACATTCTTCCTCTGATACCTTAACTGCAACTTTTTGACATAGTTTATTTGTTTTACTCTTTTTTTCCAATTTCAAAAAATTCAAATTATTATTATAAAATCTAATTCTGAATTTTTCTCTGTTGCTTAGTCCATGCAATTTTTCCATTAAAGCCTTATTATTATAATTATCAAAATAAAGACTTCTAATTATATACCTACCATCAGTATTTGAATATTTATCCTGTTTTGCTACATGCTTAAGTTTATTGATAATAGTATAATAATCTGAAATGTTAATAAAATGTTTCACTTCATTTCTAAATGTTGCTTTTTTCATAAAGCACCCCTTTCATAATTTAAATTAGGCAAAATCAAAAAAATAAACTAGTCAACTTTTTTAAAAAAATTTGTTAAAGCAGCGACATTTTCGTAAAAAAGTTGTCCTATGAAGTTTTTGATTATATCTTAGGAGAGCCTAAAAAATAATACCGAATTCATACTCGAGAGTTAGAGTTTATTTTTTGGCTATCCCTTACTACTTAAAAACATTACTAGAGCAATAAGATTTCCCTCGAATATATCGAAATAATAATAAATAAACTAAATACAAAGCTAAAAACTGCATAGACAAATTTTTAATTGCCGTATATATTATTATTATCAACACTTATCATTATCTAGTCTTTCACTTACTAGGGAAAATCTAAAAAATAATACCAAATTCTTTTCGTCTGAAGTTCGCTTAAATCATGCGTATTCATACTCGAGAATTAGAGTTTTATTTTTTGGCTATCCCTAGGTGAAACAAAAAAATCCTTGAGACATTTGATAATTGAAATACTTTAAAAATATTTATTTGGTATCACTAATGATAAAATATAAACCTTAAAATTATCTTAAAGTTTATCTTAAAGTTATTTTTAAGGTTTATATGTTAGAATTTAAATTATTATAAATGGAGGAAAATTATTATGAGATTATTATTAGTTGAAGATGAAAGACAATTATCAGAAGCACTCACTCAACTTCTCCTTAAAAATAATTATACAGTAGAAGCGGTATATGATGGTGAGTCTGGTTTAGATTATGCCTTAACAGGAATTTATGACATAATTATTTTAGATATAATGTTACCAAAAATAAATGGTTTAAAAATACTTGAAGAAATCAGAAAAAACAAAATTTCGTCTCCAGTTATTCTATTAACAGCTAAAGGTGAAATTACAGATAAAGTTATAGGGCTTGATAAGGGAGCTGATGATTATCTTCCCAAACCTTTTTCACCTGAAGAATTACTTGCTCGTTTAAGAGCATTAGCAAGAAGAAAAGGTGAAGTTATAAATGAAAATATTTTAGATTTTGAAGATGTTGAGTTAAATCTATCAACATATGAATTAAAATGTAATAATAATAGTGTTAGACTAAGTTTAAAAGAATTTGAAATTTTAAGATACTTTATGACAAGACCAAAAATGGTAGTAAATAAGGATGATTTAATAACTAAAATCTGGGGATATGATTCTGATGTAGAACACAATAATATAGAAGTTTATATATCATTTATAAGGAAAAAAATAATCAGTATCAATTCAAACACATCCATTAAAACTCTAAGAGGAATAGGTTATAAATTGGAGGTAAATTAGTGTTTAATAAACTCAAGTTAAAATTCTTAATTATAAATATGTCTCTACTTACATTTGTTTTTGTAACCATTTTCACTGTTATTTACATATCAACAACAGTGATTGGACAAAAACAAATAGATATAACTTTAAAAAAAGCTCTCCATTCTCCTGAGCTTGAATATAGTCCTAGTAATGATGAGCATATAGAATCTCAAAATAATATTAATAAACATGCAAACTCGAATATAAATTCTTCATATTTTTTAAATTATGCTTTTTCAAAATTAACTTCTTCTAAAACACAAATGATTCCAGGTAGTGCTGGAATCATATTAGCAAGTACTGATTATGAGAATGATACTATATATTATAGTACAGTTCTTGATATTGATAATTCAATTATTGAAGAAAAAATTTTTGATACAATAAAAAAAACTGAGTTATCCGGAAATATAAAAATTGATGAAAATAATTTTGCATTTCTAAAAAAATTTGAAAACAATGAATTACATATAGCTTTTGTGGATATAACCTTTCAAAAAAATATAAGTCTAAATTTATTAAAAACATTATTATCAGTTGGTAGTTTAAGTCTTATAATTCTTTTCTTAATAAGTCTATACTTTGCTAATAAAGCTATCAAACCTATTGAAACAGTTTTTGAAAAGCAAAAACAATTTGTAGCTGATGCATCTCATGAATTAAAAACACCATTAACTATAATAAAAACAAATATAGCATTATTATTATCAAATGGAAATGAAAAAATATCAAACCAAGTTAAATGGATAAAATATATAGATTCACAAACTGACAGAATGACAAAACTAATTAATGATATGCTCTCTTTAGCTAAAATAGATAATTCAAATAAAAATTATTATCACGTGAAATTTGATTTTAGTAATCTTTTAAAAAATACATTATTAGAATTTGAAGCTCCATTTTTTGAAAACAAAATACATTTAAGAACAAATATAAAAAACAATATATCATTATCTGGAAATAAAGATAATATAAAAAAGCTCTTAAATATTCTCTTGGAAAATGCTATTAAACATACTCCAAAAGAAAATAAAATTGATATTTCATTAAGAAAAAATAAAAATAAAATAGAACTTATTATAAAAAATTATGGTACAATTATTTCTAATGATTGTACATCCAAAATATTTGAAAGATTTTATCGACCTGATAATTCTAGAAATAGAGAAACTGGAGGATATGGTCTAGGGCTTTCAATTGCTAAATCGATTGTTGAAGAACACAAAGGAAAAATCTATGCTAAATCAGGTAATAATTTCACTGTATTTATAGTAGAAGTTCCTCAAAAATAGTATCAAAGGCTCTTTTTCTGAATTCAATCATATCAATCCAGGTAATATTCCTCAATTTTCATTATAAGAATTCCTTTTAAAATAAACTATTATTTTTTTTGTTATCTTTATTGTGCTTTTATCTAGTAAAAACATATGCTATAATTAACAAATAGAATAACACTAATTATGGAATTATGAGAGTGGTGCAGTATTCTAGTCAATGCTACCATTTTTGAAGACGGGCCTAAAAATCCGTTAAGGGCATATCGATGAAGTTCCTTGTGTTGGCTTGTGACGCCCAGTCGTGGGTTGATGCTGGGAGTTAAGGACTTAGGGCGATCCGCAATGGCATGCGGGCGTTGACCCTTTTTCCGTGGAGACCCTTACTTGTGGATTTAGTGATTGGGATTAGAATAATGATTTGTCTACGATAAGGGATTAAACCTGTTAGGCGGTAAAAGCTGCGAACAGTGTAGCCTGCCTTGAGTGATTTGGGAGGATATTTAGATCAGACATGTAAAATAACTGGCCAATTTTTATATGTTATTGCTTTTGAAACTCATATTGCAAAAGAGGCTAAAAAATGATTGGTATTGTTGAGGAAAACTCCTAGGCTGTTACAATGTAAGTATATTGGGGATTGAGGTGTGGACTAAGTGGTAATCAGGTTCTAAAACTGGCAACATTTTAGTATAAAATTTAAATGGAAACTGCTAATTTTGGTGACAAATTAGTATTTTATGGGGAAAGCCTACCTGACCTAAGCCGCAAATTTTACTCAATATATTACCACTCTATCCATATATTATTAATTAAGGAGCGGATTAGTGAGTGGATGATAAACATCCTTATAAAGGTAAAAAATTTAAAAAAAAACATAAATTCAAAAAAAATTCTACCATAACAAAATCAGAAGGTATCAAATGGGTTAGTATTATAACTGTCGTTTCATTTCTATTATCTATAATCATTACAATTTTTTCAATTAACCTTATTCATGGAAAAAGTGTTTATATGGCTTTAACAATAGTTTTTATAATTATTTTTATAAGTCTATTTTTTGATTTAATAGGAACTGCTACTACAGCAGCTAATGAATATCCCTTCCATTCTATGGCTGCAAGGAAAAAATTTGCAGCAAAAAGAGCAATTATACTATGTAGAAATGCTGAAAAAGTCTCCACCCTATGTAATGATGTAGTTGGTGACATTTGTGGTATAATTAGTGGTGCTTCAAGTACTTATATTGTAATAATGTTAATAGGAAAAAGTAATGGTGTATCAATAGTAGAATTAATACTTACAGGTATTGTTGCCTCGCTTACTGTTGGAGGTAAAGCATTAGGAAAAATATTAGCTATAAAATATAGTACTTATATTGTTTATAAAATAAGTATTATTATTGAATTTATATTAATAAGTATTCGCTATAAAAGTTTTTCCAAAAAATTTTATAGATAATATATCCCAAAAATATAATTAATAGTTACTATATTTAAATTATTTATTAAATTGGAGGTAATTTTTTTGTCTGTAGATTACAAAATATATAGATTGCAAATGGGTCCTGCTAAATGTGGAGTTGATTTGGGTGATGGAAGTGAAAGAGGAGAATATGTTAGTCAAGATTACATTTTAAAAAAACTCTTACGACCACATAGAAATATAAATCTTATGTATTGTTATTATCCCTTAGATAATGAATGGCCATTAAGAGCAAGTAAAATTAATGAAGATAGAAAAGTATCTTTTGCTTGGGATTATAAATACGATGATTATTTTCCCTATGAAGGAGGAATTACTGGTAATACAGAAGGTGAACCATTTAAATCTATAAAAGACATTAGAAAACATGGTCAAGATGTTACTTTAACTTTAACAATTGATTGTGGTGTATCTAATAAACATTTAAAAATACTCGCTCAAGAATTAAAATCTTATGGAAGAATGCAATTAAGAATTAATCATGAAGCAACTGGAACATGGTTTGCTTTTAATAAACGATATACATATAAAGAAGTTGGAGATTTTTATGTAAGATTTCATAATATAATAAAAGAAGAAGCTCCTAATATAAGCACCATTTTATGTATAGGTTCAGGTCCTGAAAAAAATAATGCCAAAATGCCTTATGAATCAGAATTTGAAAAAGCAATAAGAATTTCTGATATATGGTCAGGAGATTACTACCTGGCATTAAACTGGGGCTGGCCATTTGTAATAGCAGAAACTGGTGGCAATAGTCATAAGTTATCAACTGTAGATCAGGTGTTTGAAGACAATAGGTTTAGTTTTGAAAGATTTAAACACATAAATAATGGAATTGAAAAACCTCTCGTAATTTCTGAATTTAATGCTGATGGAGATGTAACAGGACCTTTTAACCAATGTAAAATTATGAATGATTTTTATATGAAAATAAAAAATGAAAAGGCTACTTGGTTAAATGGAATTACATTTTACCAATTTAGAGATAGAGGTAGATTAGGTCTTGAAATTGAAGATCCAAATAATAAAAATATTGGTATAGAACAACCAATATTAGAAACTTATAAAAAAATAATTCAAGATCCTTATTTTATGCCTGAAATGAAAATTACAAATGAAATAAAATTACCTTTCAAATTGAGATGGGGAAGTTTTGAAGATTCTGAAGGTATAGCATTTGAAATAAATTTTGAATCTAATCCAATTTTTTTTGAAATTAATTTTGAAGAAAAAGATCTAAACCTTATGATTGAAATTAATAACCATTGGTTTTATAAAGCTCCAGGTGTAAAAACACTGGATCTTATGGAAGCTTTTTTTAAAAAATCAATAAAAAATAATTCAAAATTATATCTGAAAATTTTTGCTCCTCCAACAACAGGTGAAAATAAAATTAATAAAAACGGTGACTGGTTAATCAATAACTATACAAATATAAATAAGTTACCTTCCCTTAGAATAAGATATGAAGCTATAGAAATAAAATCCTATAGCCCATAATTATATATACTAATCCTTTAGGCTCTCCTAAGGGATAGCCAAAGAATTTGGTATTATTTTTTGGCTATCCCTTAGTCATAATCAAAAATAAACTAGACAACTTTTTGATTATGACTACTATGAATTTAAAAACAATTCGATCTAACTATATATTATTTGACTTTTTTAGACATAATATATTATAATTAAACTATCTTATTTTTTGATTCTGCATAAACTTATCCAAAGTTCTAATCGAATATTAAACTTCATACAAAAAATTCATATGGAGGATGTTTATGAAAAAAATGCTATTATCTAAAATCAATATATCCATCATTACTTTTATGTGTTTATTAATTTTTATAATTAACACTGTCTATGGAGATGATGCTGATGTAGTTGTAAGTAGTGAATTTGTTGATATGCAATTTAAAATTGATTCTAAGAATTACACCAGCAAAAAACTCTCTAATAAATTAGATGTTTCTCCAGAAATAAATAACAACATAACAATGATACCTTTTAGAGCATTTTTAACAGAATTTGGTTATAAAATCGAATGGGATGATAAAACAAAATCAATAATTGCATCTGATGGAAAAAATACCATTAAACTTTCTATTAACAGTGATACTGCTTATGTAAATAACAAAACTCAAAAACTAGATTCTAAACCCTACATTAAAAATGGTCGGACCTTAATACCCTTAAGGTTTGTCGCAGAAGCTTCTGGAGCTGAAGTTAAATGGTTTGAAGAAACTAAAACAATATCAGTATCAAGATTAGGTTTTTATGATACTGGATCAGTTTTATTTTATGATCAAACTAACAGGTCTATAGACAAAAGAAATGCTTATGTTTATAATGGAACAAATATTCAAACAATACCTTTGAAAAATCAACTAATTAAAAATTCCTTTCCTTACAAGGGTACAATATTAATCACTCTTTTAGAAAGTGATATCGACTCATATAATCTTGTTACCTATGAAGATGGTAAGTTTAAAGTACTCCTTGAAAATTTTGAAATTGTAAGTACTTTAGAATTTAATGATTCTATGTTGATTCAAGGTTATGACAGAGAGAAGAAAGTTAATAATATATATATATATGATGGAATAAGTATTAAACTATTAAAAAAAGATTTTACATTAGGAGAACATATAATATATGAAAATAAATTAGTAATTAACAAATATGATTCATTTAGAAAATACTCTATTGTAACAATTGATAAAGATTGGAATGTAGAAACATTAAAAGATGATTTTATAATAAAAGATAAATTAGTAGAGGATGGATTATTATTCATTACATCCAAAGAATCGTCTGGAAATAAATCACCTTTTTCTATTTATAACGGAACAGAATTTAAAGTAATACATGATGATTTAGATATGGATTTAGAACGTACAATATTATTTGAATCCGAAGAATATGGAATTAAATATAAAAATATTTTAACTGCTGCTAAAAATGTTAGTACCAAAGGAAAAGAATTTTTCGTCGCCCTTAGAAATATGGGTGGTACTTCAGATGATTATAAACTCTATGATATAACTATAGAAAATGAAATTATTGAAGATTCAAAAGTAGAAAAAACACCATCTTCTCTTCCTGTTAAAATGATAAAAAAATTTAATGGTTATATTTATATACATTTAAACGGAACTTATAGTTTGTTTAGAACAAAAACACTTATCCCCAAAATTATAATGTCTGGAATAAAAGAAAATGATAAAATAATCGAAAAAACCATGTCAAAAAATGGTATGTTCTTAACACTTTCTGATTCTGAAACAATTAATTATGATTGTGATTTCATAGATTCTAAAATCTTCAAAAATCAATTATTAGTGCAAATTCACAATAGAGGTAAAGTTATAAAAGATAACGAAGATTATATTTTAAATATTTTTAACAAGAGCTTAAAAACTAATGAAACTGAATTATCAGTTGCTAGAGATGTGAAAAAAGTAAATAAAATTATAGAACATATGAATAAATTATTTATTGATGTTGTTGATATTGATAGATTAACAGATGATGAAAGATATACTTTAATTTTATTTGATCCTGAAAAAGATTTGGACTATCAGATTAAAAATCTTGTTATAGGTATGGAAACAAAAGTTTGGCAGCCTATAGAAGGAGCCCTTGTTATTAATGGTTATGAAGCTGATATAGATAAATATAAAGTTTATTTGTATTCTGATGGCTTTAATGAAATATTAAGCAATTTTCAATCAAGTTATTGGACAAATATAGGTGATAAGGTTTATACAAGTGGTCTTGATGAAGATTCAAATGAAATAAACCTTTATTCTATTGATTCTAAAGGTAAGGAATTAATACAAAGAAATTTCTCTGCAACTAAAATAGAAAAAGCATTAAATAATTATTTCTTTATTAATGCAAAAATTACAAATAAGAATTCACCACATTATAACAAAAAAATCTTATATATTTGGAATGAAAAAAGCAAAAAATTTGTTGATGTTGAGGTTGATATCGATCTCACAGATATAGTTCATTTCAAATAAAAAAGTATTATTTAAATATAAAAAACCTTAAAATTAATTTTTTTAAGGTTTTTTTATTCTTTATGTTTTTTTATAATATATAAAGCCCCATTAGTTAGATTTTCAGCTTTTATTTGCAAATTATGTTTATTTATAATATTTTTAGCAATGGAAAGTCCCAGTCCATAGTTACCCTTATTTCCTTTATAAAATCTATCAAATATAAAAGGTAATTCATCTTTTCGAAACCCCTCTCCATCATCTGATATATATATTTCAATAGATTCTTTTTTAATTACCTCAATCTTCACATAATTTTTACAATATCTTATGCAATTATTTATCAAATTCATAATAGCTCGTACAAACTTCTCTTCATCAACTTTTACAATATATTTTTCAATTTTATTTTTATATATCATTTTTTTATTTTCCTTAATAGTTACTCCTTTCACCCTATTAATACATTCTTTTAATATATCATCCAATTTTAAATCAATAAAAGTATAATTTTCCTCTAAGGAATCTAATCTTGATAAATATAGTAAATCTTCTACTAGCTTTGTCATACGCTTTGATTCTGAAATTATTATATCAACTGCAGTATCATTTTCTACTACATTATGCTTAATACCTTCTGCATAGCTTTGAATAGACATTAATGGAGTTCTAAACTCATGGGATGCATTTTGCAGAAAAGTTTTTTGTGACTTATCATGAACATATAGTTTTTCAGACATATTATTTATATTATCAACTAAATCTCTCAGTTCTTCATATACATTATTTTTAATTTTAGTCCCAAAATTTCTTTTTGCTATTTCATTTATATGTTCATTAAGCGTTGAAAAAGGTTTGGTTATTTTTTTCGCAAAATATGAAGAAAATACAGATAAAATTATAGCAGATACAACTATAACAATTACTAATATTATATTTATTCCCAATCGTAATTGATTAAATTTTTCTAAACTTGAAAATATAATAATCCAACTTGCTTCTGGATTCTCATCATTTTTCTTTATTGGTCTAATTATAGCAATATATTCCTTCCCATCCATTTTAAAATCTACATATGATTCATCCTCAAAACTATTTGACTTTGAAATTTCATTTAATATTTCTTCTTTTGAATTTGAGTAAGTAATATAATCCTGAATTGAATCTGTTATAATATTTTTTTCATTATCTAACAATATAAATTCTGCATTTATAACTGAAAGTGGTTCTTTTAATGCTTTATTGATAATATAATAATTTTTATATTCATATATTTGAGCAATTTCAGATCTCATAATATCTTTTGGAGGTTTTATTAGTTCTCTTCTATTTAATAACATGATTTTTTCAGTTCTTTTAGATATTTTTTCTAATTGATTTAATATATCTTTTTTTATATATAAATTTATTACTATATTAAAAGCTATTGTCGTAGCTATAATTAACATAAATATTATCAAAAGATTATATTGATATATTTTCCATTTTATTGTATTTCTTTTCATAAAATCAATCCTCAATCAATGATTTTAAATCCAAATCCCCAAACAGTTTCAATTTTTATCTTTGAACCTGAATTTTTAAGTTTTTTTCTGATTCTCTTTATCATATCATCTGTAGCCCTCGTTTCCACTTTACTTTCAAATCCCCATATTTTATCTAATAACTCATTTCGGCTAACTGCCTTACTTTTATTGATTATTAAGTAATATAACAGTGAAAACTCAGTACATGTAAGTCTGATACTAGAACCATTAACTTCAACTTGTTTTGTATTATTATTTAGTTTAATATCTGATATATTTATAATTTCACTTTCATCTGAATTATTTTTATCAAACTCAATTCTTCTAAATATGGTTTTAACTCTTGCAATTAATTCTAAAGGACTAAAAGGTTTAGTCATATAATCATCACTGCCAATTGTAAGTCCAATAATTTTATCTGACTCAGTATCTTTAGCAGATACCATAATTATTGGTACTGAACTTATTTTTCTAATTTCTGCACAGAGTGAATAACCATCCATCCCAGGCATCATTATATCTAAAATTAACATATCAGAAGGTTTTTCTTTAAAACTTTTCAAAAGTAATTCACCATTATCAAATATATCAACATCAAAGTTATCCTTTTCTAAAAACAACTTTATTATATTTCTTATATTAATTTCATCATCAGCAATATATATTAGTTTTTTTCTCATTTTATTTAGCTCCTGATCTGTATTCTTTTCATCTGAAGTTCGCTTAAGGAGAGCAAATTCGTTCTCCAAATAATGTAAATTTTTTTTTGCTAACCCTTAGATATATAGAAGATTAAAAAATAGTAAAATTAAAAGAGGAATTTTTTATTCCTCTTTTAATTTTATTTCTATATTTATTATTTTTCTACTCTACTCTTATTTTTACCTTTAAAATTAGATTTTTTATCTTTAAATTTTTCTTTTAACTCTTTTAAAGTTATTCCCTTCTCATCAGCCATTTTTTGAAGTTTTACTTCTCTTTTTATTTTCATTTCTTCTTTTAATTCTTCTAAAGTTATTCCTTTCTCATCAGCCATTTCTTGAAGTTTTACTTCTCTTTTTACTTTCATTTCTTCTCTTTTTGTTTTCATTTCTTCTTTTAATTCTTCTAAAGTTATTCCCTTCTCATCAGCCATTTCTTGAAGTTTTGCTTCTCTTTGAGTTTTCATTTCTTCCTTTAATTCTTTTACAGTTAGTCCTTTTTCATCTGCCATTTCCTGCAACTTTTCAGCATTCATTTTAAATTCTTTTTTACTTTTAAATGTCCTAGTTTTTTCTTCGCTAGTTTGATTATTATCGACTGCATAAGCTGAAATGGAAACTGATAACATAAATGTTGCCATAAAAATTGATACCATTATTTTACGTTTCAAACTCAATAACATCACCTCATTAAAATTATTTTTAAGATTAACATATTTTCATTGCTAACCTTCATTTTTAATTTTACAGCATAAAATGTCTAAATTCCCCGCAAAAAAAAGTCAACTTTGTGGCAAAAGTATGGTAACAATTTTATCCTAAAGCAACATCCAAAATCATCATAACTGCAAAACCTAGCATACAACCTATTGTAGCAACATCTGTTGAACTACCTCCAATATCTCTTTGTGCTTCAGGTATTAATTCTTCTATTACAACATAAATCATTGCACCTGCAGCAAAGGCTAATGCATATGGTAAAATAGGTCTCATTGATATTACTGCAACAACACCTATTATTCCTGCAATAGGTTCTACTATTCCAGAAGCCTGACCATAAAAAAAAGCTTTTTTACGACTGAAACCTTCCCTTCTTAGAGGAATTGAAACTGCTGCTCCTTCTGGAAAATTCTGAATTCCAATACCAATAGCTAATGCAATAGCTCCAGCTAAAGAAGCAGAAGGCAATCCATATTTAACAGCACCAAATGCTACTCCAACTGCTAAGCCTTCTGGAATATTATGAAGCGTTATAGCTAATACTAATAAAATACTTCTTTGCCAACTGGTTTTTATTCCCTCTGCTTCATTTGTTTCAAGACCTAAATGAAGATGGGGTATAACTTTATCAACCCCCCATAAGAACGCTCCACCACCCAAAAATCCAATTGCCGCTACAAGCCATGGTTTCTGACCTAAATTTTCTGACATTTCTATAGCAGGAGATAATAGTGACCAAAAACTTGCTGCTATCATAACTCCTGCTGCAAAACCTAGCATACTGTTTAATACATTTTTTTTAATTGTCTTAAAGAAAAAAACCAAAGCTGCTCCCAGGGCAGTTATTCCCCAAGTAAATAAAGTTGCAAATAATGCTTGTGTTGTCGGCGAAAACTCTGATAACCAATCTAAAATAAATATCACTCCATTCTCATTATATTTATACAAAGTCAAAAAATAATACCAAATTCTTTTCGTCTGAAGTTCGCTTAAATCATGCAAATTCATACTCGAGAATTAGAGTTTATTTTTTAGATATCCATTAGAAAAACTTAAATGAACTCAAGCATTTCTAAAAACTTATTTGTAACAAATGAATTAGGTACATTACTTATAGTTATTAATCCTATTTTTCTCTTTGGTATATTTTCCATTAATTTCACCTCAAATAAATTATTATTATCAAGTTCATCTAGTACAAAATCCTTAATAACATGAGATATACCAAAACCTTTTTTAGCAAATTGAACTAAAAGATCAATACTTCCAAATTCAATTTCAGGTATAATACGATAACCTTTTAAATAAAAAAAATCATCAATATATTTTCTTGTAATACTTCCCTTTTCTAATAATAGTATTGGATAACTTATAAGTTCTTTAATACTAATTTTTGATTCTGATTTAAATTTATCACTACATACAAAACAATCTTGAATTTCCATAAGGTTCATAATTCTAATGTTTTTCGTTTTTTTAACAGGTAAATTTACAATTCCCATATCTATTTCACCTGATTGTAATAAACTTAATGTTTCCGGAGATGTTCTGTTAATAACTTTTATCTTTATACCTGGGTACTTTTTATTAAATTTTTCTAAATATTTTAATAAATAGTATTTGCATAAAGTATCACCTGCACCAATCCTTATTTCTCCATCTCCCAAATTTTTTAATTCAGAAAATTTATTTTGTGCCATTATCATAAAATTATATCCCTGTTCGATATATTTAAATATAAATTCACCATCAGGTGTTAGTGTAACACCTTTGGGGCTCCTAAATAAAAGTCTTCCTCCAATTTTCCTTTCCAATTGAGAAATAGAATAACTTACCGCTGGTTGACTTATATATAATTTTTCAGCTGCTTTTGAAATAGTTTTTGCCTTTACTACAATATAAAATACTCTATATAAATCAAAATTAATATCCATTAGTAAATCTCCTCAAATAATATAAGACATTTTTTTGAAAATGCTGATGTTTTAACTGATTATAAAAAAAAGTTAACTAGTTTATTTTTTGATAAATGAATTATCAATCTTATTTTTTATTTTCCATGCCAAGTTCCCCTTTATGAAAAAATTCCCATGTTGTAAAATAGCCTTTTTTTTACCTATAGACATTATAGATAAATATTTTTTTTGTGGAATGTATTTTTTTAATTTTTTATTTTTTAAGTAATTAAAAATGTTATTATACAAAAAAGGTGCCTCCCTAACTGAATAAATCCCCACTTTATCTAATTTTTGATTTTCAAATCCAATACAGTCACCTACACCAAATATATATGGGTAGTTTATTGATTGTAAATATTTATTTACTAACATATACCCACTATTATCTAAAGGTAAATTACATTCTTTAAACATATTATTTGATTTTGTTCCTGTTGTCCAAATCAAATAATCATAATTAATTTCTTCACTATTATTTACAATTAGTTTATTTTCTGATAGTTCAATAATCTTTTTATTTAAAAATACATCAATACCATATTTACTTAAAATCTTTAGTGCTTTATTTTTCATATTATCATTTTGATCCTTTAAAATAGTATCGTTTTGATCAACTAATAAAAATTTAACATTTTTATTTAATTTAAAACAATAATTCTTTAATGCACATGATAATTCGACTCCTGTTTTTCCAGAACCCACTACTAAAATTTTATCCCCTGTTTTTATAGTTTCTTTAAAATCATTTTTAATTTTTACCAAATTTATTAAAGGTTTTATTTTGATGCCATAATCATAAAAACCTTTAATTTTATCTCCTGCTATTTCTGAACCTATATTAAAGGAAATCAAATCGAACTCTTTTGATTTGCCTGATTTAAACCAAAGTTTTTTTGAAAAAACATCTATTCTTTCAATTGTTTCTCTTAAAAATTCAATATTTACATCCTTGCACATCTTCTCTAAATCAAAGTATATATCTTTTTCACTATAAATATCTTCTAAATAACCCGAAGCCATTCCAGAATAATATTGCCTCTTATAAGAAGATACTACTATAATTTCTAAATTTTTATATGCTTTTTCTTTAAATCTTTTTAACAAATATACATGAGCATATCCTACACCTGCTAATATTAATCTGTATTTATCTTTTTTTGGTAACATACTTCCTCCCACAAATTTTGTATTTTAATTTATAATTTTATAAAATGCAGTTTTTCATCAAAAGTACTAATATTAAATTAATCATCTAAAAAACTTTGTTATTTTATCAAACGCAGTTTGAAAGACTTCTCTATACTTATTAGGCAGAATCAAAAAATAAACTAGTCAACTTTTTTTGAAAATTCGTTAAACCATCGATATTTTCAGAAAAAAATTGTCTTAGGGATATCCAAAAAATAAACTCTAATTCTCGAGTATGAATTCGCATGAATTAAGCGAACTTCAGACGAAAAGAATTTGGTATTATTTTTTAGGTTCTCCTTATGAAATTTTTGATTATGTCTTATCTATCATTTGTAGTTTTCCTTTATTTATTATTTCTCCTCTTTAGTAGATAAATCAAAATTGTAAAAACTATAATAGCAGAAATTGAAGCAATTATTCCTATCTGATTATTTTTAGTATCAAATACAGTATAAGATAAAATAATATAAACTATAGTTGCAGGAAACATTCCGACAAAAGTTCCTAAGGTATAATCCCTATACTTTATTTTAGTTAAACCTGATACATAATTTACTATATTAAATGGTACAATTGGCATAATTCTTAAATACAACATTACTTTAAACCCTTTTTTTTCTATATTATCAGACATTCTATCAATATAACCTTTGCTTTTTATAAACCTTTCAAAAAAATCTTTTCCTAAAAATCTTGATATTAGAAAAGTTAAATGACAACCAACATTTGCAGCTAAAGTAACTAATAAAAGCGCTTTCCAAAATCCAAAAATAGATCCTGCAATTATGGTTAGAACAAATCCTGGTAGCGCAAAAATAACCCCTACAATATAAATCAACACATATATTAATTCTGCAAATGGCTTATCTCTCAATTCCTTAATATATAAAGTTAATTTTTCGATATTTAAATAATTTTTTAATGGGCTTAAAAATACTACCATTACAATACCTAATAAAAGTAATATTTTTATATACTTTAACTTCATAAATATAAACCCTCTTCTCATAAATTATCTTTTTCTATATTATACTAAGGGATATCCAAAAAATAAACTC
>JBDMZA010000112.1:0-2682 GCA_039770155.1 Clostridiales bacterium | reverse complement strand
ATACAATATTTTTCAATTGTATCTGTTTAACCTTTTTTTATGATAATATATATAATATGGATTTCAAAAGCAAATTCCTATTTATTTTGTAAGTATGTTAAATATTGGACTAGTGAACCAAATATAATGTTTTATGAAATTAAACCAAAGCTAATCAAAATGACAGTTGGACCACCTAATTTCAAAAAAGGTAATTTTTTTGGAGATATTATTGAATTAGCATTTGATTAAATAAGGTAGGTGTTACGATGAAATCAAATTCATATAAAATACAATTATATTTTTCTTTTATAATGGTATTAATTATAAGTATGTTATTTACAATAATGTTATTTCTAAATGCTATTGATATTGAAATGTATATATTTTTATTAATTTCAATATTTATATGGCCAATATCTATATTAGCTTTATATACAAAACAAAAATCTTCTAAAGTTAATTTTAAAAGCAAAGTACCGATTAAGCTGAGTATAGTGGGGTGGATAATATTATCAATATGTATTTTTTTATATAATTATATTACAGAACAAAACATAACATGGGCGTACTATCCTGTTTGCGGTATAACATTATGGCCTATTGGGATGGCGATTTATAATTTTATTTATAAAAAATATTCATAAATAGTTTTGCTTTATTATGAAAGGAATTGAGATAATGGATATTGTGGAAATTGATTCATTGGTTGTTAAGTATAAAGATTTTATTGCAGTTGACAAAATAAAGTTAGATATAAAACAAGGTGAAATTTTTGGATTTCTTGGCCCAAATGGTGCAGGTAAAACATCAACACTGGAATCAATAGAAGGTTTAATAGAGTATGAGGGTACTATCAAAGTTTTGGGCTATGATCCCAAAAAGGATAGACTAAAACTTCAAGAACAAATTGGGATATTGCTTCAAGGCACAAACTATTTTAAACAACTAAGTGTAGATGAGATTGTTAAATTGTTTGCAAGTTTTTATAAAAATAGCAACTATGATGAACTTATAAATATTTTTTTGCCAGATAAAAAAAATGTGCATTTTAAAAAATTATCTAGTGGTCAAAAGCAAAGGTTGGCTATTATTTTAACATTTATTAATAATCCTAAGTTATCTATACTTGATGAGCCTAGTACTGGTTTAGATATACAATCTAAACGTATGTTTTGGGATTTTTTGAAATCGCAAAGAGAAAATAAAAAAACTATAATAATAGCTACACATAATATGGATGAAGTTGAAAAATTATGTGATAGATTTGTTATATTAGATAGGGGAAAAATCTTAGAAATTGATAGTCCGAAAAATTTAATAAATAAATATAAGAATAAAAAGACAGAATATGAGATACGAAATCTTGAAGATATTTTCGTTTATCTTACAGGAAGGGGTTTAAGAGATTAGTATGCTAAAAAAAATTTATATTCAAACAATTACAGAACTCAAAATATATTTTAGGGATATATTACAAGTTTTTTTTGGTTTTTTCTTTCCAATTTTTATAGTTATTATATCTGCCTCCGTGTTTTCAGGGACATCTATGGATGGAAGTAAATATATTGATTATATACTACCTGGTATCTTTTCTGTTTTAATAATGACAACATCTTTTTTCACTGTTGGTGTTACTATTGCTAGTTATAAAGAAAATTTGATAATGAAAAAATTTAGAACAACACCTATGAAATTAAGTAATTTTTTTGTTGCGATAGTTATATCTAGAATTATAGTAATAGTAATTCAAATAGCGTTAATGTGGATTATTGCTGTATTAATGTTTAATGCTAATTTTAGTGGAAATATAATTGCCTTTATTTATACATTTTTATTTGCGTGTTTGGTATTTTTAACAATTGGGTTTACAATTGCAAGTTTGACTAAAACATTTAATGCAGCTATCGGGGTTGCAAATTCATTTTATATGGGATTAACGTTTGTATCAGCAGCCTTTTATCCAATAGATTCTTTTCCATCAACAATGAAATATGTTGTAAAAGCACTTCCATTAATACATATAGTTGAGTCAATCAGAGAAGTTTGGACAAATGGTAGTTGGATACCTTTTAGTTCAATAAATATAATTGTTTTGATAGCTTGGTTAATAGTAGGTTTTATTGTGTCTATTATTAAATTCAGATGGTAATAGAAATCAAGAATATAAAATTATTCCTAAATGTACTAAATTAAATTTACATTAAAATAGAATATGAAAACGAAGGGATTGATAATTATGGAAAAATATAAAAATATTCCTATAAAACCTAAATTTAAGGATCATTTTAATTGGGTACCTATGTCTGAAGATGTTGTACAAGCAAGGAGTTTGGAGAACATCTTTACAATCAAAGGAAAATCTGTAATTGATCTTATGCCAAAACTTATTCCATTGTTAGATGGAAGTAATACAATTTCTGATATTGTATGTAAATTGGATAATGTAGAAGAAGATGTTATTAAACAAGCTATAGTTAAATTAACACAATACTATATGATAGAAGATGCTGAAAAGAAAAATAATTGTTCCTTAACTAAAGATGAATTAAAAAATGCAAAGAATCAAATTGAATTTTTTTCGCGATTTGCAGATAGACAGAGTCCTAGTGGAGATATAGTAGATAAATATCAAATATTTGAAAGTATTAAAGACTCAAAATGTTTGCTTGTTGGTTTAGGAAATTTAGGAGTAAGTGTACT
>JBDMZA010000111.1:0-19221 GCA_039770155.1 Clostridiales bacterium | reverse complement strand
TATATAAATTTTTAATAAAGTGTTGGAGAATAAATCTTTTTTAATATATTCATTTTGAATTTTAAGAAAAAGATTTTCTATATAAATTTTTTCTTCTAATGAAAGAGTTATATGTGGAAAGAGAAAAAATTTAGAAATTATTTTTTTTCCATATTCATCAATTAAATCTTTTAAATATTCATCAGAAAAATAAATATATAAACGCTCATGAGTTAAATTTGATATATATGTAGATTTATGAATTGCTCCTTTGGGTATAATAATTAAATCACCTTTATTTACAATATAAATACTATCATTTAAGAAAAATTTTCTTGTTCCAGAAACTAAATAATATATTTCATGGGCATTGTGATGATGCTCCTTTTGCATATTGAAATATGGTTCTCGTATAGTTTTATTAATTTTAAATGTTCCTTTTGTATCAAAAAACATAAGTTTAACCTCCAAAAAAATCATAAAAAAACTGTAATAATATTATAAATCATAAAAAAACAAAGGTAAATACATATTTTTTATGATAAATTTATCTTGAGATTGATTAATTTGAAAGAGAGATCAAATATATGAAAGAATCAACTATTAAATTATCAAAAAAAGATATTGAGTTTCGTGAATTTTCTTTGAATGGCAATATGTGGTCTGTTATATTATATGTATCTGCGCCACTTGCGGTTTATCAACTTATTAATCATGTATTTAATATTTTAGATACTCTAATGGCGGCACAAATTAGTTCAACAGCAGTATCTACAGTGGCATATTTGTCACAACTACAAATGATAATAGCAGCTATTGGTGCGGGATTTGCTACGGGAAGTAGTATTAAGATTAGTCAAGCATATGGAGCAGGTGATTATGAATTAGTAAAAAAAAGATTAAGTAGTGTAGTGGTCATTTGTTTGTTTTTAGCAATTCTAGTGCTATTATTGATACCATTTACACCAATATTATTAAAAATAGCTGGGACACCTGAGGCATTTATAAACAAAGGTGCTAAATATTTTAATATAACTTTGATTGCTACAACAATGAGTTTTTTCAATAATATATATATATCTATTGAAAGAGCCAGAGGAAATTCAAAGCGGATTATGTATTTAAATACATCAGTTATAATATTGAAACTATTTCTAACGGCAATATTTGTATATAAGTTAAATGCAGATATAACAATGATAGCATTTGCTTCTGTAATATCGCAATTTCTTTTATTAGTAGTTGCGGTAATGATATTATCAAAAAAAAATAATGTGTTTGGATTTTCGTATAAATATATATCACTTAAAAAAAGTGTAATACGTCCAATTATAAATTTATCAATTCCTGTAACTATACAAAGAGCAGGTTTTTTTATGGGCAAAGTTATTGTAAATTCAATGGCAAAAAAATATGGAAATTTGACAGTTGGGGCATTGGGTATTTCAAATAATATAAATGGTCTAACAACAAATGCTCAAATTGGATTTCAAGATGGTGGAGTTTCTATTATAAGCCAGAATATTGGTGCGAAAAAAATTGATAGAGCACTAAAAGCATTTAAAGTATTATTGGTAATAAATATTTTAATAGGTTTTATTTCGTGGGTATTTTTCAACCTATTTATTGATCAAATTAGTTATATTTTTGCAAATAGTTTAGTTGGTTTTGATGGAGAATTTCAACAAATAATTAAAAATGTTTATGTATATGATTCTTTTGGAAGTTGTGTACCATTAGGTGTAAATACAGCAGTAACAGCACTTTTATTTGCATTTGATTATTCTAAATTAACACTAGTAATTAATTTTATAAGAATATTTGCATTTAGAATTCCAGTTTTGTGGGCTCTACAAAGATTTACAACATTAGGCAGTGAAAGTGTTGGAATTGTTATGGCAATAAGTAATATATCTGTTATGTTTTTATCTCTTATTGCTGCATATTATGTTATTAAAAAAATTAAAAGGAGTTATACTGTAATAGAAAAAATAACTGCTTAAGAATAGGCAAAAAATAAGTTCCCATAAAATATATCTTAAACCTCTATCATTTAATGTCATTTAGATTATTGCATCATTTGTTTTTAAAAACAGGCGTTACTACTGGATTATATTATATTGAATTAATATATATATACAATTTTTTTTCAATTATATCTGTATAAGCTTTTTTATGATAATATATATAATATGGACTTCAAAAGCAAATTCCTATTTATTGATTATTATTTACAGTAGTTTTAATGGAAGTGTTGTTTAAATACCAGATGTATAAGAATATTATGAAATTATAGTTTTTTTATTAAATTTATGATATTCTTAATGTGAATATACTTTGGGAAAAGCTAAAAAATAATATCAAATTCTTTTCGTTTGACATTTGCTTTAACCATGGAATTTCATTCTTGAGAATTCGGATTTGTTTTTTTGCATATCTCTAGTTTAAAGTATTATTTAAATAATTAAATAAGGAAGGATAAAATGAAAAGAATACTAATTTTTTCAATAATTACATTATTTCTAATCACCTTTTTAATAGGTTGTAGTGAAAGTACAAAAAAATCGACATCAAATGATAATAATTCAAGTAAAAAAGAAGAAATAAATAGTAATAATGATAAGTCAGCAAAAGAAAAAAAATCAATTATTCTTGCTACTACAACGTCAACGGAAAATAGTGGATTGTTAGACTATATTATTCCGAATTTTGAAGAGAAATATGGAAGAGAAGTTAAGGTTATTGCAGTTGGTACGGGAAAAGCCTTAACTATGGGAGAAAATGGAGAAGCAGATGTTCTTTTAGTACATGCGAAATCAAGTGAGGAAGCTTTTGTAGAAGCAGGTCATGGAATAAAAAGATATGATGTAATGTATAATGATTTTGTTTTTTTAGGACCAAAAGAACAAACTTTAATTGATGAAGAAAGTTCAAGTGCAGTAAAGGTTTTAACAAAAATAGCAGAAGAAAAAGGTACTTTTGTTTCCCGTGGAGATGATTCAGGTACACATAAGAAAGAATTATCATTGTGGGAAGACTCTGGAATTAAACCAGAGGGAGATTGGTATGTTTCAGCAGGAAAAGGAATGGGTGATACGATTACAATGGCTGACGAAATGGAAGGATACACATTAAGTGATCGTGCTACATATTTATCTAGAATGAAAGATGTGGATTTAGAAATAGTTGCTGAAGGAGATGAGTTACTATTTAATCAATATGGAGTTATTCCAGTTAATCCTGAAAAAAGTGACATGATTAACAAAAATGGGGCTGAAGAATTTGTAGAATGGATATTAGGAGACACATGCCAATCGATGATTGAAGAATTTGGAAAGGAAAAATTTGGACAATCTTTGTTTGTTCCAAATGGAAAATAAACTTTTATATAAAAGAGATGAAAAATGAAATATATTCTTGAAGGTTTTTTTGAGGCTTTTAAACTTATACTTAGTTGCGATACAGAGGTTTATCAAATTATTGGATTTTCGCTACTTGTGTCTATGACATCAACTATTATCTCATCAATTATTGGGATACCTATTGGATTTTTTACAGGATTACATAATTTTAAATTTAAAGATTATTATTCAAGAATACTTTTTACAATGATGGGATTACCACCAGTTGTAATAGGTTTATTAGTGGCTCTTTTTCTTGCTAGAAGAGGTCCTTTAGGCTCGTTTCAGCTAATGTATACTCCAATAGCAATGATAATAGCACAAACAATTCTTGTAACACCTATTATAACTGGAAATATTTTTAATTATACAAAAGAACATGGACCAATAATATATGAAGTTTCTAAAACATTAGGATGTGAATTTTGGCAGCGAGTAATTTTTTTGTTCCAAGAAATGAGAATTATAATTTTTATTGGCATGGCACAGGGATTTGGAAGGGCTATATCCGAAGTTGGAGCAATTATGATTGTTGGAGGAAATATTAAAGGTCACACCAGAGTTATGACTACTTTTATTGCAATGAATAATAGTATGGGTAATTATGGTATATCAATTGCAATGGGTATAGTATTATTAACAATATCTTTTTTCTTAAATACATTAATGTATAGACTAATAGAAAGGGATATAAAATGAATTTAACTATTTGTAAACTAACCAAGTATTACAATAATCAATTGGTATTTAAAAATATTGATATGATAATGGAAGCAGGAAATGTATATGGCTTAAAAGGGGATAATGGAAGTGGTAAATCTACTTTGTTTAGAATTATTGCAGGTCTAGAAAAGCAGACTTTTGGTGAAGTGCTTTATAATAAAAAGAAATTCGATAATACAGTTCAAAGAAAAATAACTTATATGCATCAAAAACCCTATATGATGAAAAAAACAGTTTTTAAAAATATTCTTTATCCATTAACTATTAGAAATAAAATTGATGAGAAAGATATTAAAAAAACTTATAAAATAATGGAAGAATTAGATTTATATAAATTTAAAGATAAAAAAGCATGGAATCTTTCAGGTGGAGAAATGCAGAAAGTTTCTTTAGCTAGAGCAATAATATTTGAACCAGAAATATTATTAATGGATGAGCCTACTGCACATATGGACAAAAAAACTGTAGAAACAATTGAAAAAATGGTTATAAAACGTCAAAGGAAAAATAAAATGTTAACTGCAATTATAACTCATGATACTAAAAGTCTTGATAGATTATTTGATCGAGTATATTATTTATAAAATTTGAATAATTAATTTATATTTTCTTATTTCAAATCTGTAGAATAACTAAGGATAACCTAAAAAATAATACCAAATTCTTTTTGTCAGAAGTTCGCTTAAATCATGTGAATACATACTCGAGAATTTGAGTTTATTTTTTGATTCTGCCTAAAGACAAGTGATTCATTATTTGAAACTACTTTTTTTGGTTATATGTTAGGAGCGATTATATGTATAAAGTTAGTATTATAACAATCAGCGATAAAGGTTATTTAGGAGAAAGAGAAGATTTAAGTGGAAAACTAATTCAGGATATAATGATAAAACGTGAATATGAGATTGATGATTATATTATAGTACCAGATGATAAAGAGAAAATTTCTGAAGAATTAATTAAAATGACCGATATAAATAAAGTAAATCTTATCCTTACAAATGGAGGTACAGGATTTAGTAAAAGAGATGTGACACCTGAGGCTACAATGAATGTTATTCACCGATTAGCACCTGGCATTGTAGAGGCAATTAGAATGAATAGTATATCTATAACAAAAAGAGCTATGTTATCACGAGCTGTTTCTGGTATCCGCTTTAATACTCTTATAATTAATTTACCTGGAAGTCCAAAAGCTGTAAAGGAATCACTACTTTTTATAATAGATGAATTAAAACATGGTTTAGATATACTTTGTGGAAATGCATCAGAATGTGCAAAGGAAACTAGATGAAAAGAGGGGTTTATGAAGATTGATTTTTTAAATGTAGTATCATTAAAAAAAGCTACAAATATAGTTAAAGGTTTGACTAATGAATATACTAGATATCAAGATATGTATATAAATGAAAGTTTAGTAAATAGTCTTGGGAAAATAGTATATGAAACAATTCTATCAAATATTGAGATACCTGAATATAATCGATCTACAGTAGATGGATATGCTATTAGAGTGTCAGATATTCAAGGAGCAGCAGATTCAAGTCCAGGAATTTTAAGGATTATTGGTGAGGTAACTATGGGGAATATACCCAATATGGAATTAATTGAAGGAACTTGTATATATGTACCAACAGGAGGAGCTATTCCAAAAGGTTCAGATTCAATGGTTATGATAGAAGATACACAAAAGTTGGATGAAGAAACACTATTAATTTATAAGCAGGTAAAATATGGGATGCATATATCATATCGAGGGGATGATATAAAAAAAGGTGATATATTAATTCAAGCAGGAAAAAAAATTACTCCCTATGATATAGCACTTTTATCTGGTGCAGGAATTTCAAAAATAAAAGTAACAAAAGAGCCAATCTTTACTGTATTATCTACTGGAGATGAGATTGCTGATTTAAATGATGTATGTAAAGTAGGTATGGTAAGAGACATAAATGGATATGGTATATCAGCATGGATATCTGAAAATGGTGGAAAAGTAAAAAGAAAAGAGATAATAAAAGATAATTTTAATTCTTTACAAGAAACACTGGAAAAATCACTAGAGGATTCTGACTTTATAGTTTTATCTGGTGGTAGTTCTTTGGGGATTAGAGATTATACAAAATCACTTATTGAATCTTTTAGTGATGGGAAAGTTATATTTCATGGGCTTGATGTTCAGCCAGGTAAACCAACACTTGTAGGGTTAATTGGCAAAAAAATAATTTTTGGTCTTCCAGGTCATCCAGCTGCAGCATTACTTATTTGTCAAAAATTGGTTGGAGCTGCAATGGAAAAATGGTTTCAAATTGAACAGGAAAAGTTATTGATTGAAGCAATTATAACAGAAAATATTCATGGTACACCAGGGAGAGATAAGTTTCAAATGGTGAAGATTACAAGGGATAATAATCAGTATATTGCAAAACCCATATATGGAAAATCGGCTTTAATTAGTACATTAGTACAGGCAACTGGATGGATTAAGATCAGTAAAGAAATGGAAGGTGTATTTTCAGGGGATAAAGTTTTTGTAGAATTGTTACAGGAAGTGAGGTATTGATTTGGAATATCAAAAAGAAAATATATCAAAAAGAAATATATATATAGATAATCACTCGAGGGAAAAGTCACTTTCTATATATATGGAAGCATTAAATATTAAATATAAAAGTGAAATAATTTCAGTTAATAATTGTTTAAATAGAGTTACAACTGCTGCTGTATTTGCAAATATTTCATCACCTCATTATCATAATGCTGCAATGGATGGAATAGTAGTTAAAGTAGAAGACACATATAAGGCAACAGAGAGAAATCCTGTTGTTTTAACTAAAGATGTAAATTTTCAATATATTAATACAGGAAATCCAATACCAGAAGGTTATAATGCTGTAATTATGATTGAAGATGTTATTCCCATTAATGAATCACAAGTTAAAATTATGGAATCTACTTATCCATGGGAAAATATTAGAATTGTTGGAGAAGATATTGCAAAAGGTGAGATGATATTACCTTCTAATCATTTGATTAGAGCAGTTGATATTGGAGCATTGTTAAGTGCCTGTGTTGGAACAATTGAAGTTTTTAAAATAATAAAGGTTGGAGTAATTCCAACAGGAAATGAGTTAACAAGAGATCTAAGTGATTTAAAGGAAGGGCAAATAATAGATTCTAATTCTTACATGTTTAAGGCTTTATTAGAGGAAGCGGGATGTATTGCAACATTGTATAATCCAGTTAATGATAATCCAGAATTACTTCAAAAAGTAATTTTAGAAGCTATAGATGAAAATGATTTAGCCATTGTAAATGCAGGTTCAAGTGCTGGTACAAAAGATTATACTGCTGATATTATTAGTAAAATAGGAGATGTAATCATTCATGGTATTGCAATGAAACCAGGCAAACCAACTATTTTGGGGAAAATTGGCGAAAAAGGAGTGGTTGGTATTCCAGGTTATCCAGTTTCAGCTTATTTTTCATTTAAAGCATTTGTTGAGCCTATAATAAAATTAAAAACTAAAAACTTTAATCAATTTTATAATAAAGTTGAAGCTGTACTTACTAAAAGAATTGTAAAATCTTTAAAATACGAAGAATTTATAAGAGTTACATTAGGGAATGTTAATGATCAACTAATTGCTACACCGATAAATAGAGGAGCAGGAAATACAACCAGTTTAGTAAGGGCAGATGGAATTTTAGTTGTACCCAGAGAAATCGAGGGAATAGAAGCAGGAGAAATTATATCTGTTAATTTGATGAAACCTCTAGAATTTATTGAAAGTAGAGTAGTTTTGATAGGTAGTCATGACATTATTTTAGATATTATTGGTGATATATTACCTGTTTCTTCTACTCATATTGGAAGTTTGGGAGGCATTATTTCTAAAATCAAAAAAGAATGTTTAATTGCACCTATTCATTTAATTGATGAAAAAACAGGAAAATATAATGATTTTTATGTTAGAAAGTATTTTCCAAAAAAAGAAATGTCAATAATACATGGAGTGAAACGTTTGCAGGGCTTTATTGTAAAAAAGAATAATCCGAAAAATATAAAAGGTTTTGATGATTTAAGTAAGAAAAATATAATTTTTGTAAATAGACAGAAAGGTTCTGGGACAAGACAACTTGTTGACTTTAATTTAAATGAAAAGGGAATAGATGTATCAACTATTCAAGGATATAACAAAGAATTAACTACTCATATGGCGATTGCAGTAGCTATATCATCATCAGTGGCAGATGTTGGTGTTGGAATTTATTCAGCAGCTAAAAGTATGGATTTAGATTTTATTCCGATTGGATATGAATCCTATGAATTTTTAGTATCTACTGAGGAATTAGAAGATAGTAGAGTGGAAAAATTTATTGATGTGATTTCCTCAGATACATTTAAAAGTAAAGTTGAAAATTTAGGTGGATATGAATTAGATGAAACAGGAAATATAAGAAATGTGGTGTAAGGATTGAATGATGGATATGGAAGAAATATTAATTATTTAAGATTATCTGTAACAGACCTTTGTAATTTAAGGTGTATTTATTGTATGCCTGAAAAAGGGGTTTGTAAAAAGAGTCATAGTGATGTTTTGCGTTTTGAACAAATAGTTCATATTGTATCGATATTGGCAAAAATGGGTATTAATAAAATTAGATTAACTGGTGGTGAACCTTTAGTAAGAAAAGGTATAGTTTCACTAGTAAAAATGCTAAAATCAATTTCAGGAATTGATGAAATAGCATTAACAACAAATGGTTTATTATTGACTGAAATGGCTAAATCATTAAAAAATGCTGGGCTAAATAGAGTGAATATTAGCATTGATTCTTTTAAACCTGATATCTATAGGTACTTGACTCGTGGAGGAGATGTGCATAAAGTAATTAATGGGATTCATCATGCTAGAAAAATAGGATTAGAACCTATAAAACTAAATGTTGTATTAATTAAGGATATTAATGATGGTGAAATCTTGGATTTTATAAATTTAACAAAAAAATATGAAATAGATGTACGTTTTATAGAGTTGATGCCAATAGGAGAGGTAGCCAAATGGAATGAAAAAAGATTTGTTAGTATAGAAGAAATTTTCAAAAGAGTACCAACACTTGAAGAAATTAAAAACAATGATAAATCTTCACCAGCAGTTTACTATAAATTACCTGGAGCCTCTGGAAAAGTTGGATTAATATCTCCTATATCATGTAAATTTTGTGAAAATTGTAACAGGATAAGGATGACTGCTTATGGGAAACTCACATATTGCCTTCATTCAGATTATGAATTAGATTTGAATTTAATTTTAAAAAATGGAGGAAACATAAAAGAAGAAGTTTTAAAATTTACTTCTAAAAAACCCTTTGAACACCAGTTAGATAAAGGAAAATATATAAAAAAATCAATGTTTCGTATAGGAGGATAATTTATGGATTTTACTCATTTAGACGAAAAAGGTAGAGCAAGTATGGTTGAGATAACAGATAAAGAAGAAACAAAACGATTAGCAGTTGCTTGTGGGAAGATATTAATGAAATCAGATACTATTAATAAGATTAAAACTGTAAAAATAGAAAAAGGTGATGTTCTATCAGTAGCACAAATAGCTGGAATTATGGGAGCAAAAAAAACAAGTGATATAGTGCCAATGTGTCATCCTTTGATGCTAACAGGGATAAATCTTGAACTTACAATAGAAGATTATGGTATTTATATAGAAAGTACTGTAAAAACTTATGGGAAAACAGGTGTAGAAATGGAAGCGTTAACAGCAATAAGTATTACAGCATTAACAATATATGATATGTGTAAATCAGTTGATAAAAATATGAAAATAACAGATATTTACTTAAAGCATAAAAATGGTGGAAAATCAGGTGAATATAATCATAAACTAAAAATTTAACTACATTGATATAAAATATAAATGAAAGGAGGATACATTGGTACTTATAATTAAGCACTTTATGTATCAAATTAAATTATGGAAAAAAAAATAGGTGAAGTTTTAGGAATTAATATTAGTGAAAAAAAAGGTGTTGCTAAAGAACCAATTTTAGAAGGCGAATTTATTGAAAATTTTGGTTTGAAAGGTGATGCCCATGCTGGAAAATGGCATCGGCAAGTAAGTCTTTTAGCACAAGAAAGTATTAATAAAATGACGGAAATGGGTATAGGAGGTTTATGTTCAGGAAGATTTGCAGAAAATATTACTACAAAAGATATTATTTTGCATGATTTACCTGTAGGAACACAACTTAAAATTGGAGAAACTATTCAAGAAATATCACAAATTGGCAAGGAATGTCATAATGGATGTCATATAAAAGAAACAGTTGGACAATGTATTATGCCTAAAGAAGGGATTTTTACTAGAGTTATAAAAGGTGGTATTATTCGGGTAGGTGATTCAATTATTAAGGCATGATCAAAAATTTCATAGAATAACTTAAAAAAAATGCCTTGGAGGTAACATTTATGAAGCGACCTATGAGATATGTAAGAAATGGTTTAATTATAAATGAAGATGATCAGATAAAGTTAAAAAAAAGTAAAGTATGTATTTTAGGATGTGGTGGTTTAGGTGGTTACACCATTGAAATGTTTGCAAGAACTGGTGTTGGAAATATTAAAGTTATTGATGGAGATGTATTTGATGAAACTAATTGGAATCGACAATTGTTATCTAATCATAAAAATTTAGGTAAATCAAAGGCTAAAGCCGCTAAAGAGAGAGTGAAAATAATTAATGATGAGATTCAGATAGATGGAATATGTGAATTTATAAATAAATCTAATGTTGAAAAACATTTAAAAGGATGTGATTTAGTTGTTGATGGATTGGATCAAATAATTGTAAGAAAAATGGTTGTAGAATCTTGTAAAAAATTAAAAATACCTTATATTTACGGAGCAATAGCTGGTTGGTATGGTCAAGTAGCAACTATTATGCCAGATGATAAAATTTTAGACCTTATATATAGGACAGATTTAAATAGAGGTGAAGAAGTTCATTTAGGAAATCCTTCTTTTACTCCTCCATTAGTAGCATCTTTTCAAGTTAGTGAATCCATTAAATATTTATTGGGAAAAGGAGATTTGCTGACAAATGGATTTATACATATTGATTTACTTTGCAATGAAATTGAAAAAATTCATTTTGATAAATAATAAATCATAATCAAAAAATAATATCTTATTTTTAAATACGCAGAATTACTAAAGACATGTGATTTAGGCATAATCAAAAATTTCATAAGACAATTTTTTTTCTTAAAATATCGATGGTTTAACGAATTTTCAAAAGAAAATATGATATAATTATATAAACTACAAATCCGAGTTAGTATTTCTAAAGTTTTTCCATGAAAGCTAACCAATGGGTAGAATGGGAAACTGTTTTGCCTCCCGTTATTTGGAAAGGATTTAGGCATAATTAGAAGTTTCATAAGATAACTTTTTTTATTGTGCCTTAAGGATAACATTTTTTAATGTGTTGTTTAAAGTTAATAAATGTTCATTTATTGACTTCTACCAAAAAAAAGGGGGTTTTTTTATGGGAAAATTTATTCGTATTAACATGACAGAGCTTAAAGTAACAATTGATAGTGTTCCAGAAAAATATACAAGTCTTGGAGGTCGTGCATTAACATCAACTTTTGTTAGTGATGAAGTTAAACCTCTATGTCATCCTTTAGGTAAAAATAACAAACTTATATTTGCTCCAGGATTATTGAGTGGAACTTCTGCTCCTAATTCAGGTCGAATGTCTATTGGAGGAAAAAGTCCTTTAACTGGTACAATTAAAGAAAGTAATACAGGTGGTTCGTTTTCTCAAATGATGGCTAAAATGGGAATCAAAGCTTTTGTAATTGAAGGAATGGCTACCAAAACAGAATTTTATATAGTTAAAATAGATATGAATGGTGTAAAAATTGAAATGGCTCCTAAAGAAATTTTAAATGGATGTGGTAACTATGCTGCTATTAAAATTTTAAACGAAAAGTATGGTACACATATAGGTATTGCAATGGCAGGACCAGCAGGTGAATACAGACTTGCATCTGCTAATATTTCATTTAAAGATCCAGATGGAAATATAAGAAGTGCTGGACGTGGTGGTTTAGGTGCAGTTCTTGGATCGAAAAAAGTTAAAGCAATTGTAATTGATCCAACTGGAGCGGAAAAAGTACCAATTGCTGATTTGGAAAAATTTAGAGCGGCTTCAAAAGTATTTTCTAAAGCTATATTAGAAAACCCTGTGTCTGGAAAGGGATTAGCTGCATATGGTACTGATGTACTTGTTAATATTTTAAATGAAGCTGGTGGTTTACCTGCTGATAATTTTACTAAAGGGTGTATTGATCATAATGATAATATATCAGGAGAAACTCTTAATGCTACAATTACAGAAAGAGGAGGAGATGGTAAAGTATCTCATGGATGTCATAAAGGCTGTATTATAAAGTGTTCTCAATGGTATCCAGATAAAAAGGGTAAATATATAACTAGTGGTTTTGAATATGAGACGATATGGGGACTTGGAGCTGATTCAGGAATTAAAAATTTAGATGATATTGCATATATTGATAGAGCAATGGATGATGTTGGTATTGACAGCATTGAAACTGGTGTTGCAGTAGGTATTGCTATGGAAGCTGGATTAATACCATGGGGAAATGGTAAAGTAGTACTTGATTTAGTTAAAGATATAGCAAAACCGACACCCATAGCAAGGATTATTGCAAGTGGATGTGCTGTTGTAGGTAAAGCTTGTGGTTTGTATAGAGTACCTATTGTAAAAGATCAAGCGATACCAGCATATGATCCAAGGTCTGTAAAAGGAATGGGATTAACATATGCTACATCAACTATGGGAGCAGATCATACAGCTGGATATTGTGTATCTGGAAACATTCTTAAGATTGGAGCGAATATAGATCCACTAAAAAAAGAAGGTCAAATTGAATATGCTCGTGCAATGCAAATTGGAACTGCTGCTATTGATAGTACAGGGATGTGTCTATTTGTTTATTTTGGAATTGCAGATAATCCTGCAGGATATCAAGCGTTGATTGACATGATTAATGCACAATATGGGATTTCATTGACATCTAAGGATGTAGATAAACTAGGAGAAAGTGTTTTAAAAATTGAGCGTGAGTTTAATAGAAGAGCAGGATTCACAAGTGAACATGACCGCTTACCAGAATTTATGGAATATGAAACTTTATCTCCTCATGATGAAGTTTGGGATTTTAAGCCAGAAGAAATTGATAAAGTGTGGGATTTTTAAAAATATATAAAATACTAAATAAACCAGACTTTTGTCTGGTTTATTTAGTATTTTAGACATAAACAAAAAAAGAATTTGGTATTATTTTTTAGTTTCTCCTTAGGAAAGTATGGAAAGAATCAAAATAATGAAGCAAATTTAAAAATAAAAGAGTAGTATATTTTATTGTTTATATTATTCAATTAAAGGATATCTAAAAAACAAAGTACGCAATTTTACTGATTCTGTGAGTTTTAAAATGTGAAAGTATTTTTTGCATATTCATTGATTATAATATAGGCTGAATATTAATGGGGTGTTTTAGATGAAAGTAACAATTAAACTTTTTGCTACATTAAGGGATTATAATGATAATGAATTTAAATTAGATATAAAAAGCAATACAAATATTATCAGTATAATAGAGAGCTTGAATATTCCAAAAGAAGAGATTGCGATAATAATGGTTAATGGCAGAAGTGCAGATTTAGATTACAGATTAAAAGATAAAGATATACTTGCTTTATTTCCTCCAGTTGGTGGAGGATGATTATAGTTAAGTTCTTATTGTAATTATGTGTAAATTATTTTAAATATAAATAACATAAATAAAACCTTGATAAATGTAATCTAAAATAGTATTAATAAAAAAATTATTTTATCCGATAAAACATAATATTTAGATTATATAATAAAATCAAGGAGATGATTTTTTATGGCTCAATTTGTTGCATTAAAAACAGGTGTTGAAGTTAATGGAGAAACAGTATTATCTATAGTTAATGGTGTGGGCATTTTTAAAAAACAAGCACTTGAAATATTAAAAAGAAATGGAATTGAAAACCCTAAAGCTGGTGAATGGCATTCACAGCAATCATGGCTTAATGCTTTCAAAGAAATTTCTGAGAAAATTGGTTCTAAAAGTTTATTTTCAATTGGCAAAGCAATTCCTGAAAATGCAAATTTTCCTCCAAATATTGATACAATACAAAAAGCATTGACATCTATAGATATGGCATATCATATGAATCATAGGAATGGTGATATTGGCAACTATAAATTTGTTGAAGTAAATGAAAATGAAGCTAAAATAATTTGTGATAACCCATATCCTTGTGATTTTGATCGAGGAATAATTGAATCTATGGCAAAAAAATTTAAACCTGAAGACTCAATTATGACTTTTGTAGAACATGAAAATGGCTCCTGTAGGAAAAATGGAGAAGATTCTTGTACATATATTATAACTTGGTAAAATTTATTATTTATGTAGGAGGTTATTTATGTTAAATGATTTAAACAAATTCAGTAAAATTCTTGTTATTTTCTTCAGTCTATCCACAATATTTTTCTTTGTTTTTGTATATATATTAAATTTAGATCTAGCTCTTATTAAAGTATGTTTTATTATTTCTCTGGTTATGCTCTCAGGGATGTTTTTCACAAGACTATCATTAAAACTTATTTCTATGAGATTAAATGAAATAACCTCCATTCTAAATAAAAATATTGAAAAATCAAATTATGAAAAACTAAATTATGAATATAAAGATATTTTAACAAATTTATGTATGCAAATAGATAATCATATTACGGAAATTCAAAAATTAAAAAATAATAATAAACAAATAAGAATAATTAAAGATCATATGGAGGATATTAATTTAAATATATTAGATAACAGTGAAATATCTGTAAATATTTCTAATAATATTAAACAAATTCATGATTACACACAGCAAAATATATCGATGGTTATGGAAACAACAAATGGAATTAATGAATTAGTTGAATTTTCAAAAAATACAGTTATGGCAACTCAAAAAACTAATATAAAAGGTGAAGAAGTAAAAAAAATTGCACTAAAAGGTTTTGAAGAAATTTCTTCGATTTTTGAAACAATAACTAGTATAGAAACAGCATTAAGTGAAGTATCCGAAATGATGGCGGGTTTTAATACATCATATAAAAAAATAGAGTCGATAATAGAACTAATTACAAATATTTCAGAACAAACAAATCTTCTGGCGCTAAATGCTGCTATAGAAGCTGCAAGAGCTGGTGAAGCAGGTCGTGGCTTTAGTGTAATAGCAGAGGAAATAAGAAAATTGGCAAATAAAAGTAATGACTCTACTGATAATATTATTGAAATTTTAGGAGATAATAAATTAAAAATTAAAAAAACATCAGAATCCTTTAAGAGTGTTGAAAATATAGTCTCATTAAGCTCCGAAAAAACTAAACTAGTTGAAAACAGAATTGATAATATGATATTAAACATAAAAGATATTGTTTCGAAAATAAATAAAGTTAATAAAGCTATTTCAAAACAATCTAATTCATTGGAGGAAATAACAGAGTATATTGAACTAATTGCTGTAAACTCAAATGAGACTACTGATGAAACTGATAAAATTTTTATTAATATAAAGGAACAACTATCTATTATAGAGAAGATAAAAAATAGTGGATTAAAAATATTAGAAATCAAAGAATAAATTAGGAACTGTAAAATTAGTAATGCAATAATATTTACACAGAAGAACACATAAAATTAAGTTTTAGTAAATATATTACATTAAATATGGGAATTGTATAAAAGTTTGACAAAACTTTGACTTTGTTCAATCAACTATCTCCTTTTCCCTTGATAAACTCTTTTAATATTATTAAATCGCTGTTTAGTATTAAGGCTGTACTTATTATAAATTTTCTATTTCTTTCTATTGTTCTTCTGTTTAGACCTGATAACTTTCTAAGTTCAATTATGGGTATTTGTTTTCTATTAATTAATGAACTATATAATTGAGTGTTTTGTGCTAATATTCTTGCACAACTAATACACGAATTGATAGAATCTTTTCTTTTAGGTGATATATCTACAAGTTCACTTATAGTTATACCAAAAATTTCTAAACTATTTTTAAAATCTAATAGTTCATTTTTTAATTCAATTGAAGTGTCTGTTAAATCTATATCATACAATTTTAATTCAATGTCTTTGTTTTTATTCTCATCAAAATATGAAAATGGTACCTCGTTATTATACTTTCTGTTATTTATATTATGTCTTATAAGCCTTCTAGTTATTATTAATTTAGCAAAGTCGAAAAAATTGATCCCTTTTTTTATGTTAAAACATTCAATAGCCTCATTAAATGCAATTAGTCCTATGCTATATTCATCACTATCTTGAATATTAACATATTTAGTTCTCGTTGAATTAAGTACGCATTTAACAATAAAAGGTTTATAGTCATTTATAAATTTATTCTTTAATCTAGTATCTCCTTTTGCTATTTTCTTCAATATATTAAGTATATTTTGTTTCTTATTAATGCTTACTATTATTGATATTACTAATCTCCCCTTTGTTTTATATATTACAAAATTTATATTTATTTAGTTTCTAATTTTGTTATACTTATATTTGTTAATATGAAATAATTTCAGATTTATACTGAAATTAAATAATCTTATTGAAGTTTTTCTAATAGCATTTATTCTAAATCTTGTAACATATCATAAAGCTAAACTATTATTAAATTTTAGCTTTATTTAAAGCATTCTTAACAGCATTCATTATTCCTTTGCTTGTATAAGTAGCTCCAGATACAACATCTACATTTGTTGATTGAGTATTTATTATTTTATTTGGTATTACTGCAAAAGGTTCTTCATAATAACCCTTACTTTCCGCATGAGATGTAATTACTATCTTTGTAATTTTATCACTTTTTAAAGTAACTGAAACAGTAAGACCAGGCTTAAAGCCATCAGCTGTTCCTGAATATACACCGTCCTTATACAATTTGTTTTTTTGCGTTGGTACTGGTTTGGGTGTAGCTGTAGATGGTTTCACATTATTCTGAGTTGTTGAATTTTTCGTAGGATTTATGGATTGTTTTGGAATACTTGATTCTTCTTGAGTAGGACTTTCACTTAATTCTTCTAAAGGAGTTGGCGAAGGTTCATCTGTAGATGTGTTATCAGTTACGAGGTTACTTGTAGTATTAGATTGGGCTTGACTATTTGTAACTAATACTTTATTTGATGAATAAATAAGAAGAAACATAATAAAGGCTAATAATATATAGGCAAAACTTGATATTGTTAATTTGGGATTTTTTCTTGGGCAAACATCAATGCATTTTAAACATCTTATACATTCACCATTTGGAACATAATCATGAGTAGATAAATCTATACCCATGGAACATTTTTTAGTACACAATTTACATGTACCACAATCTTTTTTTTGTTTATATATCCTAATAAAGCTAATCTTTGAAATAATTACTTGCACTGCTCCTAGTGGACATAAATATCTACAAAAAAATCTTTCTATTAAAAGTGCTCCTATACAAGTTATAAATAAGAGTATATATGATATAGGATTTTTAAATATCATATCAAAGACTTGACCAAATAATGAAAATGCTTCCCAGGGACTTTTTCCATTTAATTCTGGGACTTCTAAATACCAAACAAATATAATTAGTAACAAAAGAATAATATACTTTAAATTTTTAAGAATTTTATCTATTTTACTATTAATTTTAAAATTAATTTTAAAAATATTATGTGATATTTTGTAGAGGATATCATTTAATGTTCCAAAGGCACAAAGCCATCCGCAAAAAAACCTTCCAGCAATTATATCAATTGCAACAACTATAGCTAATGGTATCAATGAAATAAGTAAAAAGTTATTTATTTCAAAATTTCCATCAATAAACATTTTAAATATACGCTTAATTGAACTAAAAGCTAATGTAAATAATCCTGGTAAAAGTATGAAAAAAGATATTTGTGTAATATATTTTACTATAGCTAATGGAGTTATTTTTTTCATAAACATATAACCTCACATTTTTTTATTAATCTAAATATATTGTGTACTATAATTTCAAACCTTTTAATTATATAACCCAAATACAGATAAAATAAACACAAATTTTTGAGAATAAATTTCTAGGTTTGAAATAAATCTTAGGTGAAAAGAAGCAAGCAGTGTTTTTAGTAGATTTTCAATAATACATAGATTAGAGTTTCAAAATCTATTTTTAATATAGATTTTGAGACTCTATATGTAAAATTATTTTGCAAATTAATAAATATATATAATATAGTTCTGCGATCTTAATAATTTTATATAAAACTTTTTATTATTTTTAATGATAAAAAGTTTTATATTTTCGCTTTGCTTAATGCATCTGCAACAGCATTTTTAATTCCATTACTAGTTTTTGTTGCTCCTGATACTATATCAACATCTGTTGATTGAGCTTCTACAATAGCATCTGGAATTGAAGCTATAGGTTCTGAAGCAAATGATGGAGTCTCATTATTAGATCCAACTTCCACACTAACAATTTTATCGCTTTCAATTGTAACTGATACAGTTAAGTTTGGAGCATATCCATTTGCAGTACCTGTATAAACACCATCATTGTATATGTTACTACTTTGAGTAGGAGCTGTAGTTTCAGATGATGCATTTGTTGGTGCGACTGATGGTGCATCTGTTGGGGCAACTGATGGTGCATCTGATGGTATATCTGTATCATCAGTAGTTGGATCTGTTGTTGATTCAGCTGTTGGTTCTATTAATGTAGTAGATGATGGGTCAGATGTTGACTTTGTACAAGAGTCTTTCTGTTCATTACCATTATGTTCGCTTTTTGACCACAACTTCGTGCACATCTGATAAAAGCTACTTTTAGAACCTTCTTCTGTGCCTCCCTCTCTGTGTCCTGCAAAAATGAAATTACTTGTAAATACTGATACCAATATAATCACAACTAAGATAATTATTAAAGATTTTCTCTTTT
>JBDMZA010000110.1:0-24448 GCA_039770155.1 Clostridiales bacterium | reverse complement strand
CAAAAAATAAACTCTAATTCTCGAGTATGAATTCGCGTGATTTAAGCGAACTTCAGACGAAAAGAATTCGGTATTATTTTTTAGGCTCTCCTTAGATTTACTTTTTGTAATCTCTAAGTGGAAGATTTTTATTATAAGAAACTCTTAAATAACCAATTTTCATATTGTCAACAACTCTACAATATATAGTATGCGGAATAAAAACTAAATTCCAAATAATTGCTTTAAATAGCAAAAGTTTAACGCTAAACTTCTTATCATCTTTTTTAACAGTAAGTGTCTTTTGTTTTTTTCCACTTATAATATTTATTAAACTTATAAAATTCCCTATTATAGCCTTAGGAAAAAAATTTAAATCAAAGTTTTTAATGACAAATCTAATTTGATTTCTCATAATATAATATTTATGAAAACTACTTGTAGCAGTACCTTGTTCCTTATGCCATATATATGCTTTTGGTATATAAAAAAGCGAATAACCCGCCTTTATAATTCTTGCACATAAATCTGTTTCTTCATAATATGCAAAATATGTACTATCAAAAAAACCTACCTTATCAATAACTGTTTTTTTTAAAAGCATTGAATTCCCAGCTAAATAATCTATTTCTCTTTTCTCAACTTCATCAATAATGTGTATTGCTTTTCCTGAACTTGGATCAATTTTATGTATCGTAGATAGTTTTTTATCACGTTTATTAAGAGAATATACTTTCCCACAAACCCCCGCAATTTTTTCATTATCCATACTATTTACAAGTTCACATATAAAATCATTATGGACTTCAGTATCATTATTTAATAAAAGTAAATATTCTCCATTACAATACTTTAATCCTATATTATTTCCTTTAGCAAAGCCATAATTTTTTTTATTTAAGATAATCTTGATATCAGGAAAATTAGTTTTTACATAGTTAATAGAATCATCTATAGAATTATTATCAACAAAAATGATTTCAAAGTTTTTATACTTTTGATCATATAATGATTTTAAGCAAGTCTCTAAATATTTTTTCCCATTCCAATTGACTATAATAATTGAAACTAAATCCTTAATACATTTTTTGCTTATCTGCTTTTTCATCTAATACACCCCCCCAAATAAATTCTACACTATATTTTAAAACTATTTTTTTTAATTGTCTATATAAATGAATATTTTTTACAAATTCTATATTTTTTTTAGTAGTATTTACCTGATTTTCCCCTAAGAAAATCTAAAACCCCTTTAATAATGCTACAAGTCTTTTTTAATTTATCAGTTTCATATAAAATAATTAAAATAAATTCTTTAATTGAATATTTTAATGTGATTTTCATATCAGAATTGAATTTTTTATTTCTTCTATATTTTCTCCATACATAAAGTCTATTTCTTGTAATATAATATCTTCTTATGTAATTATGATTTGTAGGTATAAATATTTTTCCAAATAGTTTATGTTTCGAATAATCACCTAAACTATGTTCAATTATTGCATAATTTACTTTTATTATTTTAAATCCCTTTTCAACCGACCTATAGCAATACTCTCTATCTACTTCGTCTATAAATAATTCTTCCATAAAAGGACCTATTTTTTTATAAATATATAAATTAATAAGACTTCCTGAAGTTATTGCAAAAACAATATCTTCATATTTTAAAGCTCCCTCTTCAGGTTTTTTTAAAAAATAAGTAGTATAAAAAGCAGATATTATGGATACTTTTTTACTATCTATGTTTTTTATACAGGCAATTAGTTTTTCGACTGTATCTGTTTTTACTTTACTATCCTGATCCATTGTCAAAATCCAATCATATCCATCATCAATAGCATTTTGGCAGGCTTTATTCAACGCACTTGCAATTCCCATATTTTGTCTATTCCAGAAATATTTTATTCTATCTAATGCTTTTATTCTACCTACCAACTCAACATTTATATTTTCTGAATTATCAATAACATATACTATTTTCACACTATGTAAATATGATTTTATATTTTCTAAAACATCTTCTTTTGGATTATAAATAACTACCGAACATGCAATATTAATAAAAACTCCCCCTAAATTTAAGAACTTAAAAAAATAGTATTATATTAGGCAGAATCAAAAAATAAACTAGTCAACTTTTTTTGAAAATTCGTTAAGTCATCAATATTTTCAAAAAAAATTATCTTATGAAGTTTTTGATTATGCCTTATTCAGAATAATAAATTTATTTTTTTGATATTCTTAATAAACTATAATA
The DNA here is from genome assembly GCA_039770155.1 of Clostridiales bacterium. Classification (GTDB taxonomy): domain Bacteria; phylum Bacillota; class Clostridia; order Acetivibrionales; family JBDMZA01; genus JBDMZA01. The sequence goes on along the minus strand of JBDMZA010000110.1, from coordinate 22,209 downwards.
TAATTAGACTTAAATTTCCAGTCCAAAATTAACTTCTACTATACCATATTGAGTTTCAAATTCAACAGCAATTGTATCAACTGTACCTAAAACAAAATACATATCTTCTCCTAAAACAACAGTTGGAGTGGTTATATCTATTTTTCTACCTTTTCCCTCTAAAATTGAAACTGCATTTCCAGTTATCATATTAGAAAGCTCTGCAATAGAACTTCTAGCAATTTCATCCAATGAGTCTAATTCCATTCCCATTAATAATGATGCTAATCCTATTGCAGTTTTTGAAGTAAAAGAATAAGAAATATTTCCTCTAACACTTCCTACTAATCCAACAAAAGTAGTTACATCTTTATTAGTTGTCATATTTTTTTTTAATTTTAAGCTAGATTTTTTTACTGAATTTGCTCCTAATTGAATTAATATACTTTCAAAAGCCTTTAAAAAAGGATTAATATTATTAACATCCATTTTATTTCAACTCCTCTTGAAATCCTATATTTAATTTAAATTCACCATATTTCGTTTTCCCTTTTACCGAAAATGAATCGATTTTTGAAGCAGAAATTACAACTTTTCTACCTGTAAAGACAATAGGTGGAGCTAATCTTAATCCTAAATGATATTCATTATTTAAAAAAGTATTTGCATCCCCTGTTATAGTATTATTCATTTCTGAAATAGCTGCAACATACATTCTGTCTTTCAAATTTAATTTTTCTTCTAACATACAGTAAACAATTTCATTTGATAAACTCTTTGATATATCAATTAAGAATCTTCCTCTCATTTTCCCTGAAAAATTAATAACTGATGCAACTCCAAATGATTCCATATCACCATCCTCAAAATAAGGTTTCTCAAGAATATCAATATTTATTTGAGTCATTTCCTCGATAATATTTTTAGTACTATTTACAAATGGATCAATAAGTCTCATATCCATAAATTCAATCTCCTTTATATTTCTAAAATAAAAAATTGTTTCTTAAATTGAGGGACATCCATAAATAAATCCTAATTCTCGAGTATGAATTCGCATGATTTAAGCAAACTTCATACGAAAAGAATTCGATATTATTTTTTAGGTTCTACTAACTATATCGACTAAATTCAAATAAAAAATAAATACTATCAATTTTAATATTTCAATATTTTAAGTTGACACAATATTTCAATTTATGTACTATAGAGTTTGATTATATAAATATAGTATATTATTAATGGATATCAAAAAAATAAATCTACATTTTAAAATAATGAATCATACAAGACTGATCATTTCACTTTGTTTTATTGTTGCCAATGCAACCTAACATTAGTGGTTTTCAGATTTTAAAAATGTGATATTATTTTTTTAGAATTTCCTACAACACGGGGGTGAAAGATTGATTGCTGTAAATCCATACATACACTCAATTGAATATTATTTGCCAGAAAATAAATTAACAAATAAAGAACTTTCTAATTTTTTTGGGGATTGGTCTGAAGAAAAAATTTATTCAAAGATAGGTGTAAAAGAAAGACGAATATCAAATAAAAATGAATATGTTTCAGATATAGCAGAAAAATCAGCCAGAAAATTATTTGATAAACAAAATATTGATCCAAATGAAATTAACTTTCTTATATTATGTACTCAAAGTCCTGATTATTACCTTCCTACAACCGCATGTATTTTACAAGAAAAATTAAATCTTCCAAAAACTTGTGGTGCCTTCGATTTTAACTTAGGTTGCTCAGGTTTTATATATGGATTGTCAATTGCAGAATCTTTGATAAACAATAATACAGTTTCTAATGTTTTATTAATAACCGCAGATACTTACACAAAACATGTCAATCAAATGGATAAATCGACAAGAACAATTTTTGGCGATGCTGGCGCTGCAATACTTTTAAAAAGCGGTTCAGAAGAAAACAAGATCGGAAAATTTGTTTTCGGAACTGATGGTAGTGGGGCAAATAATCTTATCGTACCATCTGGCGGTATGAAAATACCAAGATCTGATAAAACATCTATAGAAAGCACAGATAAATACGGTAATACCAGATCATTAAATAATTTATACATGAATGGTCCAAAGATATATGAATTTGTATTAGAACATATTCCTCCAACCGTTGAAAAAATTCTGTTAAAAAATAATCTTGATAAAGAAGAAATTGATTTATTTGTATTTCATCAAGCAAGTTCATATATGCTTGAAAAATTGAGAAGAAGACTAAAAATTCCTAAAGAAAAATTCTTTGCAAATATTGAAAATATAGGCAATACAGTATCAGCTTCAATACCTATTGCGCTTAAAGATGCTCAGAATAGTGGTCTTATAAAAAACGGCAGTAAAATTATGTTAGTAGGATTTGGTGTAGGTTATTCTTGGGGTGGTACAATAATTACATATTAGAAAAACTAAAAAATAATCTGATCATATTATTTTTTTTTTTAATTATCCTAATTTTTTATTTTAATTTTTCAGTTAGTTTATTCCAGAAAATTGCAAGTCATAATAACAAAAACCATTAAATTCAAGTAAAAACAATTTTATCTACATATTTAATTAAACTTTCATAATATTTGTTAACTATTTTGTAACCATTTTTAATTTTTATGAAACCCTTTTTTAAAAGTTAAATGATATTATAAGTATAAGTTATTAAACAAACCCTCAAACTAGCAATATATATATTATCTCATTAAAAATGGGATTTTTTTTTGCTCTTTTTTACATAAAAATTAAGTTCTTTCAAAATTCAAAATTAATGATATAATATCTTTAAATAATTATGGATATCAAAAAAATAATAGGAGTAATTATGTCAATTATAACACTAGCACTTTCAATCACTATTTGTCTTATATTATCATTAAAATTGCATGCTGCAAATATATTTCTTTATTATAGCAGTTCAGTCTATCTATTTACTTGTGTATTTTTATTATCATACTTAGATCTTATTTATAGAAAATTAAATATTTATAAATCTTTGAATTTACACTTAATAGTATCTAAATTCCATAAAACGGCAAACTCCTTCATAATTAAATTTGATATAATTTCTGCCTTTAATAGTCTTATTCTGCAATTTTATAAAATGTTTAAGCTCCCTCCTTCATGCAGTGAAAAATCTTAAAAATAAGAATTTTCTAACCAGATAAATATTAAAAATAAATCCTAATGATTAATAATACAAAAAATATCAAATTGCTCTAAAAGAATTTGTATTTATTTTTTAGGATTTCCTATAAATTTTATGAAAGAAGGGAATTTTATGTTTAAAAAAATTTCAACATATTATAATAATATTACAGATGTCAAAAACTATATCCACCATGATATAAAAGATTTAATCAAGTTAAAAGATAAAATCAAATCAATTAATTATATAAAACTTACTGATTCTGAACTAATTAATAAATTTTATAACTATAAAAAAGATTTTAAAAATGTTAATGATTTAAATAATCCTAATTTATTAATTGATATTTATGCTATAGTATTTGAAGTTACAAAAAGAACCATGCAAATAACTCCATATGATAGTCAAATTATAGCAGCACTCGCATTAAATCAATTAAATATTATTGAGATGCAAACTGGTGAAGGTAAGACCCTTGCAGCTGTTTTTACAGCTTGTCTTAATTCTATATTAGGAAAGGGTGTACATATTTTAACCTTCAATGACTACCTTGCAAAAAGAGACTGCTTATGGATGTCTCCAATCTATAATTTTCTAAAAATTAAAACAGCTTATATCATTGAGCATACAAGTTTAGAAGAAAGAAAATGTGCTTATAGAGCAGATGTCACATATTTAACTGCCAAAGAATCTGGGTTTGACTATCTTAAAGACTTTCTTGTTTTTGACGAAAATGAAATTATTCATAGAAAGTTTAATTTTGCTATAGTTGATGAAGCTGATTCAATTTTAATAGATGAAGCCAGGATACCATTAGTTATTGCAGGAACACAAATAACTGAAAATAAGAATTCCAAGAATTTAATACAAATATTAAATAAATTAAAACCAAATATAGATTTTAGCATTGAAGATAATGGAAACAACATTTATTTAACAGATCAAGGTTTAAATACTATTGAAAGTTTACTTAATTGTAATAATCTATATGATAAAGAAAACAACGATATCCTTGCAAAAATAAATTGTTCACTATATGCAAATTTTCTCTTAAAAAGAGATAAAGACTATATCGTAAGAAACAACAAAATAGAATTAATAGATGAATTTACAGGTAGAGTAGCATTAAAAAGAAACTGGCCTGATAATATTCAAAATGCAATAGAAGAAAAAGAAGGTATTAAAAATTATGAAAAAGGTAAAATCTTATCCTCTATAACCTTACAACATTTTATTAATCTATATCCTAAATTTTCAGGTATGACAGGTACAGCTAGCACATCATCAAATGAATTTAAGGAATTTTATAATTTAAATACAATAATTATACCTACAGAAAAACCATGTATAAGAAAAGATTTAACCCATAAAATATTTGAAAACAAATCCTCCAAATATAATTATTTATTAAATGAAATTATTAAAATAAATAAAACAGGTCAACCAATATTAGTGGGTACAAAATCAATTGAGGAATCTGAATATCTTGGAAGTCTTATAAAAGACTCATCACTTGAATTTACTATTTTAAATGCAAAAAATGATGAATTAGAATCAGAAATAATAGCAAAAGCTGGAGATCTAAATCAAATAACAATTTCCACAAATATGGCAGGTAGAGGTGTAGACATAAAACTAGGTGGATTAGAAGAAAAAAATAAAAATTCTGTAATTGAAAAAGGTGGACTTTACATAATCGGAACATCTTTAAATCAAAATCCTAGAATAGACAATCAACTTAGAGGTCGTGCTGGAAGGCAGGGTGATCCTGGTGAAACCTGTTTTTTTTCCAGTTTAGATGATGATATGCTTGTAAATTTTGGTATTGAAAAAATATTAAAAAACAAAAAGAATTTAGATATATCATCTAAATCTGATACAAAAAAATATATAAAAATTGTTAATACTATACAAAAATTTTCTGATGGTTATAATTCTGATATAAGAAGACAACTTCATAACTACTCAAGCTTTTTAGAAGATCAAAGAATGATTATGTACTTAAAACGATCAGAAATACTGAATAATCAATTAAAAATAAATATCTTGGATAAAATATCGAAAAATAAAAAAAATGAATATCTATCCAAATTTTCAATTGAATTTTTGAATAAACTCGAAAAAAAAATATATCTAAATAGAATAAATAAAAGTTGGCAAATTTATTTAGAACATATTGCTTATGAAAAAGAAGGAATACATTTAGTATCTTTAGGGAATAAAGACCCCCTTACAGAATTTCATAAGATCGCAATATCATCTTTTAATGAAATGCTATCAGATCTTGATATAGAAGCCGCAAATGAAATGAATGAATTAGATATAAGTTCAAGTACTCCAGAAATACTATTAAGTACAATAAAAGGTCCTGCGTCAACGTGGACCTATTTTGTAGATGATAATTTTGGTCAGTTTAAAAAGGGTTCTCAATTTTTTAATTCTGTCCTATACATGTTAGTCAGTGGTTTTTAATTTAGATTTTCCCTAATTTAAATATTTAAGATATAATTCTATATCCATAGTAGAAATATATCTTAAATATGCTTCTTTTTCTTTTAGAGCATTTCTTACAGCAATCTCATAATGACTTTTATCCTTAGATATACTTTTTTTAACTAATTTTATTTTCACAGAATCATTTTTTATATCACAATAATCAATTAATCCCATCTTATTTAAATATTTTAATATAGAATATATAACATTCTCCTCAATCATTAGTTTTACTGAAAACTCTTCATAAGTCACTTCCCCATTAAAATTATTCACAATATATTTTATAAATTTTAAACAGTTTAATATAAATTCTTTAAACCTATAATCAGGAAAAATACTATTGTTAATATATATAAATTCAGGATTTACATATGATAATACTTCTCTCATATATTCAAAATTCAAAGGTGGCGAAATGAAAATCAAATGGTCTGTTTTTTTAACAGTGTTTCTGTCTACAACATAGTTTCCCACATTATCTAATTTACTTAATCCCTCATAAAAAATTTTAAAAGATAAACCTTTATCCTTCAACTTATTTATAGATTCTAAGTAATCATACTTTCTGAAATCAATAAATTTTCCTGAAAAAACTTTATTTATCTCACCAAAAGATTCTAATATGTATTCTGATGATATTTGGATTTCATCATTCCCTCTAAAAAAATTTTTAGAAATCTTATAAACAAAATTAAACACTTTTCCCTGATAAGTTGTTTCACTGCCAAACCACTTAACACCTTTTAGTCTAATATTATTTTCATCCTCTAATATCATAATATGATGATTTTTAGGTGTTACTCTGTCACTTAAAACAGATACACCTTTGCTTGTAAATAAAGGTGCCCTAAAACCTTCTCCAAATGGTCCTGCTTTTCTAATATCATTATATAACTTATTATCAATATTTTTAAAATTCATTTCCAAATCAACATCAATATTTTTCTCCTCAGAAATATTGAAATCTCTTCTGGCAACAATTTCAATTTTTTTTTCAAACTCCTTTAAATTATTTTTATCCAATGATAATCCTGCTGCTTGTGAATGACCTCCAAATTTTAGCAAATACTTGCTGCATTTATTAATCATATTGTAGATATTAATTTCCTCAATTGATCTTGCTGAACCTACTATGGTTTTACCATCTTCTTTTAATGATAATAATATAGCTGGTTTATTGTAGGTTTCGGAAATTTTACCAGCTGCTATACCAATAATACCATGATGCCAATAATCGCTGTATAAAACCAAAACTTCATTATTCTTTTTTCTTTCTTCCACAAGATTTATAGCTTCATCAATTATTTTTTGTTGAATTTCCTTCCTCGCTTTATTTAATTCATCAATCTTTTTTGCTATATTAATTGAATTTTCATATATAGGAGATAACAACATATCAACAGGTAATCTTGCTGAATCCATTCTTCCAGCTGCATTAATTCTTGGAGCAATTTGAAATGCAATATCTTCTTCTGTTTCGATTTTTGAATTTTTTTCTACAACATCTATTAAAGCTCTTAATCCTATTCTTTTTGTATTTAAAAAATGTTTCATTCCCTTTTTCAATAAATATCGATTTTCATCTCTTAAAGGTACAACATCAGCTATTGTCGAAATAGCTACTAAATCTAAAAATTCATCTGTTTCACTTTTTAAATTATAGTATTCATACAACTCACAACATAAAAAATATGCCATTGCACACCCTGTTATATCTCTTGCTCTATGATTTTTTCTTAATAGTTTGGGGTTTAAAATAAAATCAGCGTTGGGAAGAACATCTGGCAAAGTATGATGATCTGTTACAATAACATCCATTTCTAATTCTTTTGCTATTTGTATTTCTTCAATGTTAGAAATACCACAATCACAAGTAATTATAAGATCAACTGATTTTTCTTTGAATTTATTAATTACATTAATATTCATCCCATAGCCTTCCAAAAATCTATCTGGAACATGATATATAACATTATCTGTAAACCTATTCAAACAAGACATAAGTAAAACTGTAGAAGTAACTCCATCAACGTCATAATCTCCATAAATTGCAATTTTTTCATTTTTACTTATTGCATTTACTATTCTTTCAACAGTTTTTTTCATGTCTTTAAATTCTTTTGGATCTGATGAACTGTATAAATTCTCACTAAGCATCTCCCTTATTTTATCAGGAGATTTATAACCTCTATTGTAAAAAATTTTTGCAATGATAGGGTTATTATAAGCAGCTTCTACTAATTCATCATCTAATTTTATATTTTTATTTAATAAATTAATTTTATAATCCATATATTTATTACCACCTGTTAAACCATCGGAATTTTTAAAGTTGTATTATGAAATTTTTGATTATGCCTAATATAATTCATCCAAATCATCCCATTCAAGTTCACCTAAAAATTCATCAGTTTCCTCAATTAGTTCAAAATCAACTTTTTCATTATTGCAAAACCAATTAAATTCACAGTACTTACAATGAGATTTAAATAAATCTTTATCAAAATCTTCATAGTCATATTCTAATATATTCTTAATATTATTTAGAATCTTTTGTTCATAGTCTAAGTGAATAGTTTTTGAATAATTAATTCTAGCAAGTTCAAATGGTTCTTCTGGCATCCAGTAAACCATAATTATATTATATTCAGAAAAATCATCTAATTTTTCATTAAACTTTTCTTCATATTTTTTCTTAATACTACTAACTTGCATGGACAAAACATACATGTAAACAACAGTTTGAAGACTTTCTGTAAATCCTTTTCTCATCTTATTTATATTTAACTCTCTATTTGAACTTCTAGTCTTCCAATCATATATATAAATCGAATCCTTATCAACTAAAATTAAATCATAATTAGCTTCAAGTTTTAATATATCATTACTAATCCTTAGTTTGAATTCTGGTAAATAAAGAGTTTTATCTTTAAGTTTAAAATTCTTTTTCAAATTTTCAAACAAATTATTAATATCAGTATATTCTTCTGTATCTTCAAATAAACCTGAATCAATATCCATAAAATATCTATTTGCAATAAGATGAAAATCAAGACCTTTTTTTATATTATATCTAACACTTTCATCAGGAAATGTTTCCCATTTCAAGCCATCTAAATATTTTTTTTTAAACTTTAAAGGACATTTATTAAAAGTAGCCAATGAATGCTGTGTAAAAAGAAAATAATCTTTAAATCTTAAATCTTCCATTTTGACCTCTCTTTATCTGTAAAAAGTTTTATTTCTCTTAAATACTCAGAATAATTAACCTCATTTCTTTTGCCCTCATATTCCTTATAACCTGACATATATAAATACTCTTTTGCCCTAGTTATTCCAACATATAATAGTCTTGCCTTTTCCGAAATGACTTCTAATTTTGACTCCTTTATTGAATCTTTTTCTATTTTTATATCAATGTCACTAATTATTTTTTCTAATTCATATTTTGCAATTGCTTGAGGATTTTTAAATTCTTCTTTCAAAAACCAATATTCTCCCATAAATCTATCTGATAACTTTACTGGAAAATCTTGATTACTAAGTCCCGTAAGAAATACAGTGTCCCACTCTAGTCCCTTTGCTTTATGATATGTACTCACAGATACTAAACCTGGTTTAGGTTCATATCCCTTAAGCTCCCATACAATACCCGCAAAATAATTAAATATATTTTTTCTATTTAATAGTTCTATGGCTAAATCAATCAATCTCCAATTCGGGTCAGTCATCATATGTGGAATTTCTCCTGCAACCTTTTGAGCAATAGCTCTTTCTTCTTTACCAAAATTTAATTTTTCTGATATGTAAAGTATTAATTTTTCTGGAATAGTTATGGGAAATTCTAAAATATCTCTTATTATATCAAACTTTTCGTGAAATTCATCCCATAATCCCAACTCTATAATTTCTCTATCAATACTTTTTTTATTTATTTCTCCACCAATAGGATATAATAAATCTTCTACAGGAAAATTACTTAAAAAATTTATAAGCATATTTTTTTCCATCATAAATTTCTTCTCTGCTTTTTCATCTTTAGTATCTTTATTATCAAACTTTTCTTTAAAAAGATACTCAAAACTTTCTTGAATCATCTCTGCAAATTTTTGAGACTTTTCAGGAAAGGAAATAAAATCAATTACTTTTCCCAAAACCCTTAAGGATTTATTTTTTTCATCTGAAGTATTACTAAGTTCTTCATATTTAACACTTTTTTCTTCTAAAATTTCAATAATTTTTTTTATTTTCCAACTTGAAGGTACTAAAATAGCAATAGTCTTTTCAGGATATTTTTTAATCATTTTCTTTACTAAAGAAGCTATTTTATTAGCTTCATCATTCCAAGAATTAAAAAAACCTGTACTTAAACCATAGTTCAATGTTACTGGATTTTTCATTTCATCATCTTTGCTTACAGGTTCGATAAATTGAGCCAGTAAACTGTCTCTACACTCAATTACAGGATGATTATTTCTTACATATTTAACAAAATAATTTGCTAAACCAATAATTTCCCTTGAATTTCTACTGGATTGAGTTATATTATATACAATCGTATTATCCTCAATACAGAAATCTTTAAATAGTTTAAAATCACTATTTGAAAAGCTTCCACAAATTGCCTGATTACTATCTCCAACTCTTAATAAATTTCCATTTGCCAATAATTTAAGTATTTCACTTTGTATATAATTTGAATCTTGAGCTTCATCTTCACATACAAAAGTATATTTCTTTCTATATAAATCGAGTAGGGTTTCATCTTCTATCAATAATTTTTTCGCACTAAATAACATATCATCAAAATCAATGTAATTTCTAATTTTAATATGTCTGTCATAAATTTCATATACAGATGCTACCATTTTCAAAATAGAATATTTACTCAAATTTTTACCCATTTTAAAAACATCATCAGGTTTTATTCCCCTTGCCTTAAAATCACTTATAACAGATAATACGATATTTGAAATTTTATCATTCCACCTCTTATAAAAATCATTTACTCTTGCAGTTGAAACATTTTTAGTATTTACATAGTATTTAAACCATTCTGAATTATTTTTTTTCCATTCATTTATAGCTAATTTTATTAAATTTACTTTATTTAAATCATCTATTATTGAAAATTCCTCATCTATTAATAATAAATCTGGTTTTTCTTTAATTATTTGAAGACACAAACCATGAATAGTTGAAACAAAATAATCTTTTGTACTATTTATACCTTTTTTTTGTAATTCTTTTGAAATTCTCTGTTTAAAATTACTTACCGCAGTATTCATATATGTTACTATTAATATTTTTCCTGGTTTTTGAATTTCTTTTTCAATAATTTCTGCAGCCCAAAGAGAAAGGCAAAAAGTTTTCCCCCCTCCTGGGATAGCTGGTACCGCACAATATCCACTTCTGTAATCTTCAACTAACTCTTTTTGTCCTTTTCTTAATCCCATTAAACTCCTCCAAAAACTATAATAAGGAGAACCTAAAAAATAAGATTGTATTTTCCAAATATGAAAATCATGATCTATTTTTTTTGGATATCCCTAAGGCAGAATCAAAAATAGAATAAAAAAATAAGATTATAAATAATCTTATTTTTTATTCACTTAGGATAGTCTAAAAAATAATATCCGATTCATTTTGCTTAAAATTCACTTAAAACCTACGGATTCATTCTCAAGAATATGGATTTATTTTTTGACTATCCCTTATTATAACATTTATTTAAATTTATTAATAATACTATATTATTATATACAGAATATCCGAAATAAAATCTAAAACATACTAATTTGATTATAACCATCATCCCTAATTATTCTCTTAATAAAATTCTTCCTGTGTATAGGAGATAAACCTTTCTCTCTAATTATTTCTATATGTTTTTTTGTTCTATAGCCCTTATGAATAGCAAATCCAAACTCAGGATACAATTCATCCATCTTTTTCATCTGTCTATTTCTCTCAGCTCTTGCTAAAATAGAAGCTGCAAAAAGTGATAAACTTTTTTGTTTGCCTCTTTTCACAATTACCTGTTTAGTATTCATTCCAGAAAATTTTGAACAATAAGATAAAATTACATCAGGCTTTAAATCCATTTTATATATAGAAATCCTCATTGCTAAATCTGTTGATTTTGTAGCATTTAATTTTTCTACAACTTCAAAATCTATTTCTGATATACCAAAAGAAAGAGATCTTTCTTTTATAAATTCTGCTAAATAGTCAATTTTATTAGTGGTTAGTTTCGAAGCCAATCCTATATATGGAATAGAAAAGTCAGTTGGTAGCACTACAGAAGCTGCTATTACTGGACCTGCAAGAGCTACCTGTCCAGTATTATCTGTACCAGCTATATTTTGAAAACCTTTTTCCTTCATTTCAAATTCAACTTCTTTATGTTCTTCTATATATTTTTTCTCTTCAATTATTAATTTTTTTCTTTTCTTATATTTTTTAATCAAAGCCTTTAAATAAGGATTGTTATTACATTTATAGTTCTCCAAATATAAAATAGCTTCATTTATATTTGTATATCCCTTAACAATTTCAATAACTCTTTTGTATTCTTCTTTTCTTAACATAAAAAACCCTCTTTATCTAATAATTTTTATGAATTATTGTAAAAATTAAAGTTATTTTGGATATCCCTTAACAGTTGTTTTTTAAAAAACGGCATACAAATAAAAGCTTTGTTAATTACTTAATATTAAATTTCTAATAATAATTATAAAAAAAGTCAGAGTAGTTAAATAATAAAAATGTATCGATTTAAAGAAGAACTTCTATTGTTATAATAGCATAATTTCGACAAAATTCAAAGTAAATATTTGAATAAAAAGATGATTATAAAAAATAAAGATCAAATCAAAATATTCTTGACTTGATCTAATCATAATTAAAATTTCATAAAAAACTTTTTCTAAAACTAACTATTTAAACTTTTGGAACATTTAAATTATCTAAATGCCTTCCTATATGTTTTTTTAAACCTAATCCATAATCCTCTTCATTCTCATTTAAGATATTATAAATGATATCTCTAAAAGTATATTTATCATCCTTATCTTTATCATTTAGAATTAAACCATATGTTATATGTAAATATTGCCTTGAATCATCTTTATCCATATATTCATGTAATTTATCATCTTCTACAGTATCTATATTTTTTATATTTTCCTCTTTTGCTCCTACATGATAATATTTCCTAGCTTCATTTACATTATTAACTGCAAATTTATGCATTTTTCTATATAGCTTAGGACTGAGTTTTGCTATGACTCTAACAGCTTCAAGCCAATTAGTTCCTGCTGTTTTCAAATGATACTTTCCTTTTGCTTCTTGACCTACAACTTCAAATATACTAAATTTATCGCTTCCTGAATGTACACTTATCTTATAATCAAAATGCTCAGCTATTTTACAATGACCTCTAAACTCTTTTCTAAATTCCTCTACATCACCAATATAATCAATTCCTTTTTGAAATTCTCCACAAAATCTAGGAGCTAAATTATTAATTTCAACACCCCTGTAGATTAATTCATCAGCAGTTACAAAATGTGCTTCTAATGATGTAGTCATAACTGTTTCATCAATTGACAACTCAAAAACAATATCTTTGTTTTTATTCAAATATTTTTTATAAACCTCTTCTGTAAAATCAATTGCTTTACCATATATTAAAACAATTTCTTTTAAACTTTCTAGATCAATTTCAATGTCCAATCCATTAATTTTTTTCTTTCCTAAATATTTTGATTCATAATTTTTTCTTTTTTCCAAATCTATCCCACTATATAGTTTGTCAATTTCATCTTTTTCCATATTGATAATTGTATTATCTATGTGTTCCGAACAGTCCAATGTAAGCATTGTAAATCCATTATCTAATGCCATTTCTATCTCTTCAAAGGTTTTTAAATGATCTCCGTCTGCTCCATATCCATCTTTATATCCTTCTTGGAAAACAGCCCAAGTAGCATCATCTAAAACATCTTTATAAGTTCTTCCTGTTAAATTTAGCTCTCTTATTGATTGTTGCGCTAAAACAGGAAAAAACTTATATTCTTTAAGAAGTTTTAAATGCCCTTGAGTTGCCAAACCTAATCTATCACCTAAACCTACTGTTATATCACAATCTTTTAAAGATTTTGGCGCAGTAAAACTAAATATTTTTCTCAATTCTTTTGCATTATTATTATTCAGATAACATACTTTTATATTTATACCTTCAACAATTTCATTTATACCTTCAAATAAATTTTTCACATTACTATTATCATCACAAATTATAAGTTTTTTTGAATTATTTTCTTTTACAATAAAAAAAACACCAGTATCATATCTATTTATAGAGCTCTTATATACTCCATATTCACTTAAATCATTAATTTTATTATCCATTTTTATAATGTTTTTTAATATACTTCTAAAATCATTCATTATCTAATCCTCCTGATTATTTAAATTAGGAAAAAATTTATACAAAACTTCACCTGCTTCTGGTATAAATAAAACTCCTTCATCCTCTTTATTCTTCCAGTCTTTAAAATCTATAGTGTCTGGATTTAAATATCCTAAATTAATTTTCTTACATATTTCCTCTGGTATTCCTGTAGCTAAAATAACATTAATCCTTGGTTTTTCAATATCATTATCAAAACTACCTGAACCTTTTACATGTGTTGAATGAGCCATTATTCCTCCAGGAATATCACTAAATTGTTCCATCCTTTTTAAATAATAATCCCTAACATGATAACCTATTTTTTCAATAATTTCACCATGCATTACTGAAACTTCAGTTATATGAGGTGCATAAATAATGAGATCTCCTCCATCTTCTAACACTGTTTCAGTTTTATATGCAACTTTTCCAGCAGTCCAAACATCTTCATATTTTTTAGGTGCCACTCCTAATATTTTTTTGTATCTTCTATTAACATGTTTTATATTAATAGAAGCTGACAAATCTGCAGCACTCCCCCAAGCTATTACATCATCGCCGATATAAAGTCCATGAGTTTTTTTATAATTTACAACTACATTAAAATATGTTCTTGGTATATCTATAAATTTTGCTGCATAGTTTAAAACTTTCCTTACAGGAGTATCTTTTTTGCCATTTATAACCTCGTTTGTAATTACTGCTCCAAGCCAATGAAACATATTTATAATATCTTCACCTGAAATTCCAGGAAAGAAATATTTATTTCCTCCTGAAAATCCAACTACCTCATGTGGAAAAACTGGTCCCAAAACCATTAAATGATCATATTCAAATATTCTATTATTAATAACTATCGAAACATTTTCTTTAATAATCCCATTTGTTATTTCAGATACTTTATCTTTAGAAATCTCACCTATTTTTTTAAGTTTATCACTACTTTGCCACTCATGATTATAAAATTTTGATTTTTTACTGAATGTATTATTATATTCTTCTTCTGTTATGCCAAGTCTTTCAAAAATTTTATTCATTGATAAGGCACTATGAGTTCCCAAAGCAATTAATCCGTCCACACAATCTACTTGATCTTTTAATTTGTTATAAATAGTTCTATACATTAACGATATTGGTGCACTTCTCGTTAAATCAGGTAATACTAGTAAAACTTTTTTACCTTTCCAATTATCCTTTTCTAATGCTTTATTTATTAAATTTATAAACTCATCTTCTTCTATAATCTTATTAACATAGCCATTACCTATCATATTTTCACTCCCATTACACACCGCCAAATCCGGAAAATCCTCCATCAACAGGTACTACAATACCAGTTATGAATTTAGAAGCATCTGATGCTAACCATACAAGAGTTCCAATAAGATCTTCTGGATTTCCAAATCTTTTCATAGGTGTGTGATCAATAATTGTTGATCCTCTTTTAGTTAAATCACCAGTTTCATTTTCTGTTAGTAAAAATCTATTTTGATTTGTTAAAAAGAATCCTGGTGCTATTGCATTCACTCTTATTTTACTATTTAAATTTAATGCTAAATCAGTTGCTAACCACTGTGTAAAATTACTTACTGCTGCTTTTGAAGCAGAGTATCCTGGAATTTTAGTCAATGGTTTCAAAGCACTCATTGATGAAATATTTATTATTGTTCCTCCATCAGGATTTGAAAGCATTTTTTTACCAAAAACCTGACAAGGTACAACTGTTCCTGCCATTAAATTCAAATTCATTACTTCCCCAAATGCCTCTTTTGAAAGTTCAAAAAAATTCTTTTCATCAGAGGTACTTGCATCTTTCGAGTTTCCGCCTATGGAATTAACTAAAATATCTATTCTTCCAAAATCTTTTATCATACTTTCACAAACATCATCAATATCATTTGTATTTAAAACATCAAGTTTGTAACCTTTAGTTTTAACATTATATTTTTTTAAACTTTCTGCTAATTTTTCAGATTTTTTTCCTGTTCTATCTGTCATTGCTACATTTGCACCTGCAATAGCAAGACCTTCTGCCATTGCACTTCCAAGAACCCCAGCCCCACCTAAAATTATTGCATTTTTACCTTTCAAACTAAATATATCCATTAAAACACTCCTATTTAAACATTATATGTTGTTGAGGCTGTTTTGCCTCCTCGACCTGTCCAATTAGTATGAAAAAATTCTCCACGTGGTTTGTCAATTCTCTCATAAGTATGTGCTCCAAAGTAGTCCCTTTGTGCTTGTAACATATTGGCAGGAAGTATTTCACTTCTATATCCATCATAGTAAGTAAGAGCTGCAGTGAATGCAGGCATAGGTATTCCATTTAATATTGCATTTGAAATAACCCTTCTCCAGCTCTGTTGTGCTTTTTCAATTTTATCCTTAAAATAAGGGTCTAATAGTAAATTATCTAATTTCTGATTATTATCAAAAGCTTCCTTTATTTTACCCAAAAATACTGACCTTATAATACAACCACCTCTCCACAAAAGAGCAATTCCTCCATAATTTAAATCCCATTTATAAGATTCTGCTGCTGTTTTCATTAAAGAATATCCCTGTGCATAGGAAACTATTTTTGAGGCAAGTAATGCATTTTTTATATCTTCAATAAATTCTTTTTTGTTACCTTCAAATTTTATTTTTGGTCCATTTAATACTTTTGAAGCTTCTACTCTCTCTTCTTTTACAGCTGATAAACATCTTGCAAAAACTGCTTCGCTTATTAAAGTAAGTGGTATGCCTTCATCTAAAGCTGCTATTGATGTCCATTTTCCTGTACCCTTTTGTCCTGCTGCATCCAATATTTTTTCTACCATTGGCATATCATCTTCATCTTTAAAAGCTAAAATATCTCTTGTTATTTCAATTAAATAACTATCAAGTTCTCCTTTATTCCATTCTTTAAAAATCTCATACATCTCATCTGTAGACATATTTAAAAGATTTTTCATTAAGAAATAAGCTTCACTTATTAACTGCATATCACCATATTCTATTCCATTATGTACCATTTTCACAAAGTGTCCTGCTCCATTTTCGCCAACCCAATCACAACAAGGTACTCCATTGTCCACTTTAGCAGATACATCTTGAAAAATAGATTTCACATGTTCCCATGCACCAGGAGAACCACCAGGCATTATACTAGGACCCTTTAATGCTCCTTCTTCTCCTCCTGATACACCAGTTCCTATATATAACAAACCTTTTTCTTCAACATATTTTGTTCTTCTTATAGTATCAGGAAAATGAGAATTCCCACCATCAATAATTATATCTCCACTTTCAAGATAGGGAATTAATATATCAATAAAATCATCAACAGGTTTTCCCGATTTTACCATCAACATAATTTTTC
Organism: Clostridiales bacterium; assembly: GCA_039770155.1. Taxonomy (GTDB): domain Bacteria; phylum Bacillota; class Clostridia; order Acetivibrionales; family JBDMZA01; genus JBDMZA01. Next base: position 4,750 of record JBDMZA010000110.1, on the reverse strand, counting down.
TGGGTTTCTCTAAATTTTCAATGAGTTCTTTTATTGAATAAGTTCCAATAATATTTTTTCCCTTGGCAGAACCTTCTACAAAGTTTTTTACCTTTTCTACTGTACGATTATAAACAGCAACTGTATAACCTTTACTTTCCATGTTCATAACCAGATTTTCTCCCATTACTGCTAAACCAATAAGACCAATATTTGCTTTATTCATAATAAATCTCCTCCATAAATTTTATTTCATACGAATCTAAAAACATCAATGTTTTTAGAAAAAAGTTATTTTATAAAATTTAGATTATGCCTATAAATGATTCTTTAGGAGAACCTAAAAAATAGCACTGAATTTTTTTCGTCTGAAGTTCACTTAAATCGCATAAGACATAATCAAAAAATAAACTAGCCAACTTTTTTTGAAAATTCGTTAAACTATCGATATTTTCAGAAAAAAATTGTCTTATGAAATTCTTGATTATGCCTAAACTCATACTTGAGAAAAAAAGTTTATATTTTGGACACCAATTATCCCTTAATAAAAAATGAATTAAATATATTATGCTAAAATAATTACTTTTATAAAAGTATAATAATTTGTTTTCTAGATTATATTATCCCAATCTTCAAAATTTAATTCATCTTTATACTTGTCTTATCTATAAATAAAAATTGCATTAATTGCATCAATTTTACCATTATATTAGGCATAATCAAAATACTCACTTAATATACCATTATTTTCATATCCTCCAGCTGATAAATTCGATTCAAAAGTAATTATTTTATCATTACATCTTTTTATAACAGCTCTTAAAAGCGTAGCCATATATTCTGATTTGTTCTTATCTTCCATTTCTTCTGTGTATAATAATTTTTCATTCCATGTTTTTGTTAATACATGATTATTTGTAAACTCCTTCATATTTCTGGGTGTCCAATTCTCACTACTAATACCAGTTAGTATAATAATTTTACTTTCTAGTGAAGCAGCTAAATATGCAGAAGATGTAGATAATAAAACAAAATCTCCAGATAGTTTCTCCTCCAATTCAAAAATACTCTCTGATGCTTTTATTCCCTTTTTTATCATATCTAAAAAATCTTTATTTCCATTCATATTAAATTTCCCACAAACTTCGATGAAATTTCCTGCGCTGTCTATCAAATTTTTTGCCTGTAGAATATTGGTTTGTGGTATTTCTGAAGATAAAAGAATTTCTAAAAAAACTTTTTGAAAAAATTCGTTTATAGGTATTGGCTCTTTTTGTTTATATATACTTATCCATTCTTTAATGTAATTATATTTTTCTAAATTAAAATAACCTATTCTTTCGGTTAATTTTGAGTTTTCAATATCAGGAAATTTAGCAAAAGGTCTCTCTTTAATAATTTCATTTGCCAAAATTGAACTTCTGATCGGATCAATTTTTAATAATAGCCTTATTAAACTAGTTACATCATCTTTGGTTGGAATAATATTATATGAAGGATGACAAATCTGTGCAAGAGTAATCAAAGCTTTAGTAAATTGACTATCTATTACTTTACTCTTTCTTGCAAGATTCTTTATTTCATATCCGAATCTACTAATTACTCTTTCTATAACATATTCTGTAACAGGGTCTGCATAAGATGATAATACTACAATATCTGATGGTTTATATCCCTCTACGGTTAATAATTTAATAATTCTATGTCCAATATTTTCAAGCATTTCACTTCTTAATTCAACAGGTTCTGTTTTTTCAATTTTACAACTATTCTTAACTTTTAATTCATTTTGAGTTGATATATTCAAATATAATTTATCTGCAAAGTCTATTAAAAAATCATTTGAAGTATAAGTTTTATTAAGTTCTATAAATGGATATGAATTCAATAATTCTCTTTTCATATATTCATGATTACCACCAAAAATACTTCCATATCCTCCTTCATAATTATAAGAAATATAACATGATTTAAGCTTTGGCATAAGAAATTTTATAAAATCTACTTCGCTTGGTACTGCTTCCTCAACATCATCAACTATAATATGTTTTACTCTCTTAAAAAGTACATCTAAATAGTTTTTATCATTTAATAAAAAATTATTATAAAGATAGATGGCAATACCAAAATCAAATACTCCTAACTCTAAACATTTTTTTCTATATGCTTTTAAAATATTATCTGAATCAATAAAAGTCTTCTTTTTTTGCTTGTCTTTTTTTTCCAATGAATTATACATTCTCTCACCAATACTATCAAAAGATATATCGGAAATTGCTGCTTTTACTAAATTCGCTGTTAGATCAATTGATATTCTATCGCTAAAAGAAGTAACACCACTAAATAATCCCTCTCTTTCCCTCCTTTTTTCTATAACTTTAGATACAATATATTGGGCTGACTCAAACGTTAGAAAAATGGGTTTAAGTCTCTTTTTTCCTATGAAACTACAATTTTTAACAATCATAGGATAAAAAGTATTTATTTCATTTTGTATAAACCCATAGTAAGAAGTTCTCCAAATCAATCCGGATTTTTTTAATATTGTTTTTTTTCTCCAATCAAGAGACTGTGTTCTATTTAAAAGCAGTATTAATATACTGTCACTTGAAACATTTAAATCCTCAACTAAATATTTATACCTTTTAAAAAGAGCTTCTGATTTTCCTGAACCTGTAGGTCCTTTTAAAATATATTTACCATTTATTCTAGATAATTTTTCATTATCCAATATTCACCAACTCCCAATACCTAATTTATGTAAAATATTTTATCATATAACAAATACTATTAAAATATTTTATTTTCCAACTATCCATTGGGACATTCAAAAATAATTCTTAATTTTAAAAAACAAATTCGTACATTTTAAACGAATTTCAGGCGAAAAGAATTGGGTATTATTTTTCAGCTCATCATTATTGTATTCTTTTACATACATCTTCTAATTCAGGAATTGATGAAATTGCACCTTTTTTCTCTGTAGAAACTGCTGCTGCTGTATTTGCAAATAATACCATATTATAAATATTTTCCTTAGTAAGATTAACTATATCCACATTTAGTTTATTTATTAAATAATATAAAAAAGAACCAAAAAATATATCTCCAGCCCCAGTTGTATCAATTGTTTGTGCATTAACTGGATTAACTTTCCCAATAAAATTTTTAAAACAATAATAACAACCCTTGCTTCCCAATGTAATAAGAATTATATTTAAATCAAAATTATTTTTTATTAACCTTATTCCTTTTTCAATATTATTTTCATTTGTTAATAAAAATAGTTCTTCTTCAGACATCTTTACAATATCTGCATAATACATTCCATTTTTTATCATGTCTACTGCCTGTTTTTCACCAGACCATAGAGAATCTCTATAATTTGGGTCAAAAGAAATTATTTTATTTTTTTTCTTTGAATATTTTAGTACTTCTATTGTTGTTGTTTTTGAAGGTTCATTTGTTAATGAAAGAGATCCAAAATGAATTATTTTAGAATTTAATATACTATTAAAATTTATATCATCTACACTAAGTTGAGTATCTGCACCAGGATTTCTATAAAACGAGAATTTTCTATCTCCAGAATTATCTAGTTTTACAAATGCTAATGTTGTATTTACATCATTGGATATTGATAAAGATTCTACATTAATTTTTTTATCCTTTAAAAATTTTTTTAAATACTCTCCAAATATATCATTTCCAACTTTTCCGATAAAATTAGTTTTACCTCCAAATTTAGAAATACATGCCATTACATTTGCTGGTGCCCCACCAGGATTTCCTTCAAAAAATAGTTTATTATTATCAGATCTTTCTAAACTTAAAAAATCAATTAAAACCTCACCAATCGCAGTAATATCAAACATAATATAACCCCCCTAAAACAAATTAAATTTATTTTAAGCATAATCAAAAAATAAACTAATCAAATTTTTGATTATACCTTATTCTTTTCGTCTGAAGTTCGCTTAAATTATACGAATTCATACTAGAGAATTAGCGTTTATTTTTTTGATATCCCTAAATTAATCAAGATATCATTACAAAGCAAAAGAACACTCATTTATCATTGAATACCCTTCTTAACTTTATACTTTAATACTCTTCTTCTTTATAGGTCTTCGCTTCTTGACATCATCATTTTTATTTTTGTAAATCAACTTATTTTGATTTAATATTTTTCTAAAAAAGCTCATTTTATTATGTTCCTGTTCATAAATTCCACCAATAACTTTATTCATAGAAAATAAAGAATACATGAAAATAATACTAGAATTAAGTAATATAGTAAAAAATATAATTCCCCATATTATTAGTATATACAAAGTTCTACTTTCTAAAGACTCTATTTTAGTTTTTAATGAAAGAAATACTGTAAGCTCAATTCCAAAAACTGAAATAAGTAAAAATGAAATGAGTACACTATTTATAAAGATTAAATTTTTATTTCCTCTTTCCACATAAATCACTCCAATGATTTTATAAATCGATAATTTTAAAAATATTTATGATTAAGGATAGAACTAAAATAATATTATTTTTTAAGTTTTCCTAATAAGAAATGTCTAGAAAATAATTTTATATTCTATTAATAGAAAAAACAATATTATTTCTAAATTAAAATAATCTTTATTTTTATATCGTAATTATTCATTAAAATATAAATAGTTTAAGGCAGAATCAAAAAATAAACTAGTCAACTTTTTTTGAAAATTCGTTAAACCATCGATATTTTCAGAAAAAAATTGTCTTATGAAATTTT
>JBDMZA010000109.1:0-10262 GCA_039770155.1 Clostridiales bacterium | reverse complement strand
CATATCGAACACAGAAGTTAAGCTCCTTAGTGCTGATGATACTTGGCTGGTAACGGCCCGGGAAAGTAAGTCACTGCCAGATTTATAATCCTCAATAGCTCAGTTGGTAGAGCATGCGGCTGTTAACCGCAGGGTCGTTAGTTCGAGTCTAACTTGAGGAGTTAAAAAAGTCTAGTTTTACTAGGCTTTTTTATTTATGTAAATTTTTTTGAATTCTACTTATATAAATTGTAGCTAAAAGATAAAAGATTTAATGTTTCCTATATGATAGTATTTTCATTTAGATTATTGTGATATTTAATTATTTATAATTTTTATTTTAAGAATTTTATTGAAATTATATGAATTAGATTGTATAATGAAAACAAAGTCAAGGATAGTCAAAATCAGTTATTTTTAAGGGTGATATAAATGGCAAGATTGAGTGATATAATAGAGACATTTTTAAAAGAATTAATAAAAGAAGAAAATACTGGTGTAATTGAAATTCAAAGAAATGAATTAGCAAATAAATTCAAATGTGTTCCAAGCCAAATAAATTATGTTATTGGTACTAGATTTACTAATGATAAAGGTTATTATGTAGAAAGTCGAAGAGGTGGAGGAGGACATATTAGGATAAAGCGAGTTGAAATAAAAAATGAAGGAAATTATTTAATGCATTCAGTTTTGTCAATTGGAAATAGAATATCTCAGCAAGCTGCTGAAGCTTTTATTAATAATTTTGTTGATTATGATATTTTAACCCAAAGAGAGGCTTTAATTTTAAAAGCTGTAACATATGATAAAGTTTTAGGTGATGATAAATTAAAAAAGGATGAAATTAGAGCGAATATCTTGAAAAATGCATTAATAAGTCTTATAGTGTAGGGAGACAGTCAAAGAATAAATATACAGTTCAAAATAATTAAGTACATGATTTAGTGATTCTTAGATTTTGGAAATGTATAGTATTTTTTAGAGCTTTATAATTGATATTATATATGGAGTTGAATGGATATGTTATGTCAAAAGTGTCAAAAGAGAGTTGCTTCTTATTTAGTAACGCAAATAATTAATAATGAAGAAAAAAAAGTTTATCTCTGTGGAGAATGTGCTTACTTAGGAAATAGTCTAAATATGAATTTTTCTAATATATTTGATGATTTAGTTTCTAATGTAATAGGTTTTGATGATAATACAGCAAGAAAATATGTTGAAAATGTGGAACAACAGAATATATGTAGCAAGTGTGGAATGAATTATAAGGAATTTGAAAAAATAGGTAAATTTGGTTGTGAAAGTTGTTATGAATCATTTCAAGAAATGCTGATACCTATTATTAAGAGATTACAAAAAAATACAAATCATTTAGGCAAGTATCCAAGTAAATTAAAAGAAAAGTTAGTTTTTGATAAAGAAAAAGAAAAATTAAAGGAAAAATTAAAGGAAGCAATTGAAAAAGAACATTATGAATTAGCAGCAGAAATAAGAGATATGATAAGGGAAATGGAAGGAGGAAAATTAAAATGAAAGAAGTAATTTATAATGAGGGACCAGAATCTGATGTTATAATTAGTAGTCGTGTCAGATTAGCAAGAAATTTAAGAGATTTTCCTTTTCCACTTAAGATGGATTTAAAACAATCCGAAGAAGTATTAAATAGAGTAAAAAATGTTTTAGTAGATATGTTTGAAAATTATGAATTTGTAGATATAGAAAAATTAAATAAAACAGATTTATTTTCAATGGTTGAAATGCATTTAATTAGTCCAGAATTTGCATTAAGTAAAAAACCTAAAGGATTATTGCTTTCAAATAGTGAAAATATAAGTATAATGATAAATGAAGAAGATCATATAAGGATTCAGGTATTGGATTCAGGATTTCAGTTAGAGAATGTTTGGAATACTTGCCTTAATGTTGATAATTCATTAGATAATAAATTGGATATTGCATTTAGTGAAAAATTTGGATATTTGACTAGTTGTCCAACAAATGTTGGAACAGGTATGAGAGTATCAAATATGTTGCACTTACCAGCATTGGTTATATCAGGCTACATAAATAAGATATTAAATGTTTGCAGTAAACTGGGAATTGCTGTAAGAGGATTATATGGAGAAAATTCAAAGGCATATGGAAATATGTTTCAAATTTCAAATCAAATAACACTAGGTTTGGATGAGAATGAAATTATAAATAATGTAAAGAATATTGTTAATCATATTATAAAACAGGAAAGAATATTGAGAAGAGAATTGTATAAGCAAAATCCAATAGCTATGGAGGATAAATTATTTAGATCATTTGGTATTTTTTCAAATGCTAAAGTTTTAACTTCAGAGGAAGCTTTTAAATTAATTTCTGATATAAGATTAGGTGTTGATATGGGATTAATAAATGATATAGAGATTGATAAAATAAATAAAATTATATTAGTAATGCAATCAGCAAATGTTCAAAGATTATCAGAAGAAAAATTAAGTATAGATGAAATTAATATAAAAAGAGCTGAGATAGTACAAAAAATAATAAAAAACTAGAATAGATTATAAGGCAATTTATTTGTTTTTATAAGGTATAATAAAAAATTTAATAAGAAAAACTAGTATATTTCTTTGATTATACCTAAGTTAGAGTAAATTTAGAAACAATTAATTTGAAAGGGTGGGATTAATTATGTATGGTAGATTTACTGAAAAAGCAGAAAAAGCAATATCATATTCACAAGAAAGTGCAGTATTATTAGGGCACAACTATGTTGGAACAGAGCATTTACTTTTAGGATTGGTAAAAGAAGGAAGTGGTGTTGCTTCAAGAGTTTTATTAAGTCAGGGAATAAATGAGGATAAAGTTTTAAAAGAAATAGAGACTTTAATAGGTCATGGACAACAAACTGGAGAACAACCACTAGGTTTTACTCCAAGAACAAAAAGAGTTATGGAACTTAGTTTTAGAGAAGCTAGAAGAATGGGGCAAAGTTATATAGGAACAGAACATTTACTTCTTGGTATTATGAAAGAGGGAGAAAGTGTAGCTGTTAGAATTTTAGTTGATTTAGGTGTTGATCCTCAAAAATTACTAAGCGAAATAACCAGAATTCTTAATGAGGAAACTCCAGGAAGTACAGGGGAACCAAAACATCAGAGTGGTGCTACCAATACACCTACATTGAATCAATTTAGCAGAGATTTAAATGACATGGCAAGAGAGGGAAAGTTAGATCCTGTTGTTGGAAGAAATATGGAAATAGAAAGAGTTATTCAAATATTAAGTAGAAGAACAAAAAATAATCCGTGTTTAATTGGTGAGCCAGGCGTTGGTAAAACTGCTATTGCTGAAGGATTAGCTCAAGAAATAGCATTTGGAAATATTCCTGAAATGCTTAAAGACAAAAGAGTAGTAACTTTGGATTTGTCTTCTATGGTTGCAGGAGCAAAATATAGAGGAGAATTTGAAGAAAGATTAAAAAAAGCAGTTGAAGAAGTAAGAAAAGTAGGTAATGTTATTTTGTTTATAGATGAAATGCATACTATTATTGGCGCAGGTGCTGCAGAAGGAGCAATTGATGCTTCAAATATTTTAAAACCTCTTTTGGCAAGAGGTGAAATTCAGATGATTGGTGCAACAACAATTACAGAGTATAGAAAACATATTGAAAAGGATGCTGCATTAGAAAGAAGATTTCAACCAATAAAAGTTGGTGAACCAACAAAAGAAGAAGCAGTAGAAATTCTAAAAGGTGTAAGAGATAAATATGAAGCTCATCATAGAGTTAAAATTACAGATGAAGCCTTAGAAGCTGCAGTTAAACTATCTGACAGATTTATAACTGACAGATTTTTACCTGATAAAGCAATTGATTTAATAGATGAGGCTGCTTCTAAATTAAGACTAAAATCATTTACAGCTCCTCCAGATTTGAAGAAAATGGAGGAAAAAGTTGAAAAGTTAAGAAAAGAAAAAGAAGAGGCAATAAGGTGCCAAGAATTTGAAAAGGCAGCAAGAATACGAGATGAAGAACAAAAAATAAAAGATCAATTAGAAAAAGCTAAAAATAATTGGCAACAAAGAACACAGACTAAAACTGATACAGTGACTGAAGAAGAAATATCAGATATTATTGGTTTGTGGACAGGTATCCCTGTAAAACAATTAGCTGAAGATGAGACAGAGCGATTAAGAAATATGGAAAACATTTTACATGAAAGAGTTGTAGGACAAAAAGAAGCTGTTATATCTATTTCAAAAGCTATAAGAAGGGGAAGAGTGGGACTTAAAGATCCTAAAAGACCAGTTGGATCATTTATATTTTTGGGACCAACAGGAGTTGGAAAAACAGAGTTAAGTAAAGCTTTAGCAGAAGCTTTATTTGGTGATGAAAACTCATTAATTAGAGTTGATATGTCTGAATATATGGAAAAACATAGTGTAGCAAGAATGGTAGGATCACCTCCAGGTTATGTTGGATTTGATGAAGGTGGGCAATTGACTGAAAAAATAAGAAGAAAACCATATTCAGTATTGTTGTTTGATGAAATAGAAAAAGCACATCCAGATGTTTTTAATATTTTATTACAAATATTAGAAGATGGTAGATTGACTGATTCACAAGGAAGAATGATTGATTTTAGAAATACAGTTATTATTATGACTTCAAATGTTGGTGGAAGAATGATAACTGAACCAAAAAGAATGGGTTTTAGTGCTTCAGAAGACAAATTTGAAAATTATGAAGATATGAAATCAAATGTAATGAGTGAATTAAAAGGTATGTTTAGACCTGAATTTTTAAATCGTGTTGATGAGAATATAGTTTTTCATCCGTTAACTGAGGAAAATATAAAGGAAATTGTTTCATTAATGCTTAACAGTTTGGCATTAAGATTGAAAAATAAAGAGATAGGTTTGGAAACAACTGATGAAGCAAAAACATATCTTGCAAAACTGGGATATGATCCTATATATGGAGCAAGACCTTTAAGAAGAGTTATTCAAAATCATGTTGAAGATAAATTTGCTGAAGATATGTTATCTAAAAAAATTGAGTCTGGAGATAGTATTCTATTGGATTATATTGATAAACAACTAAAGTTTGTAAATAAAAATAAAACTAATATATTAAAAAAATAAATTTAATATTTTTTAGGTTTTCCCAAGCAAGAAGATTTTAATTTTATTAGGATATTTGTAGGTATGTTTCAAGTTGAAACATGCCTTGGGGATATCCAAAAAATAAATCAATATTCTAGAGAATAAATTTGTATTTTTCAAGTGGTTTTCAGGCGAAAAGAATTAGGTATTATTTTTATTAATATAGAATGTATAAAGGAAATTGAATAGGTTTAAAAAATATGTTACAATGTATATAAGAATATCGAATAAAAGAATATAATCAATTCAATACTATTCTATTTACTAAAAAATAATATATTTTTAAAATATTGATAACTAAAAATTAAGCTAGATTTTAGTTATCTATTAAAAGTTGAGGTTTTTTATGGCAAAAAAGAAAGTTTTATATACATGTCAAGAATGTGGATATGAAACATCAGGATGGCTTGGTCGTTGTCCTTCTTGTAATAAATGGAATACTTTTGTAGAAGAATTTATAGAAAAAGAGAGTATAAGGTCAAGAAAAGATAATACTCAAGTAATTACTCCTGTAAATTTAAATGATATAGAAATGAATAGTGAAATAAGGTATAAAAGTGAAATAAGAGAGATTGATAGAGTTTTAGGTGGAGGATTAGTAAAAGGTTCTCTTGTTTTAATAGGTGGAGATCCTGGTGTTGGAAAATCAACTCTTATACTACAATTGTGTGATAAATTAAGTCAAAATGTTGATGTTTTGTATGTTTCAGGTGAGGAATCGATACAGCAGATAAAAATTAGAGCAGACAGATTGAGTGTTAATACAAATAGCATAAAATTAGTTGGTGAAACTAATTTTATTTCTATAAAAGATTTTATAATTAAAAATAAACCTAAAATAGTTATTATTGATTCAATTCAAACAATGTTCAATGAGGACATTTCTTCAGCTCCAGGTAGTGTGAGTCAAGTACGTGAAATCACAAATAAATTAGTTAATATTGCAAAAAAACTTTCCATATCAATTATTATAATAGGTCATGTTACAAAAGACGGTTCTATTGCTGGACCTAGAGTGCTGGAACATATGGTTGATACAGTTTTATATTTTGAAGGTGAAAGGCATTCAAGCTATAGAATAGTTAGGGCTGTTAAAAATAGATATGGTTCAACAAATGAAATTGGTATATTTGAGATGAAGGATAATGGATTGGTTGAAATTTTAAATCCTTCAGTTATTATGTTGGCAGAAAGACAAAAAGATGTGTCAGGTTCTGTAGTTGTTTCGAGCATGGAAGGTACAAGACCTGTACTGGTTGAAATTCAGGCATTAGTATGTCCTACAAATTTTGGAATGCCAAGAAGGATGGCTACTGGAGTGGACTATAATAGAATTACTCTTTTAATTGCAGTATTAGAAAAGAGAATGGGTATGCAATTAGGAAACTTTGATGCATATATTAATGTTGTTGGTGGTCTGAAAATAGATGAACCTGCATGTGATTTAGGAATAATTTGTTCGATTGCTTCAAGTTTTAGAGATAAATTTATAGATATTGATACTGTATTCATTGGAGAAGTAGGTTTGACAGGGGAAGTAAGAGCAGTTAGCCAAATAGAAAAAAGAATTATCGAGTCTGAGAGAATAGGATTTAAAAGATGTGTTATTCCATATTATAATATGAAATCTTTGGAGAAATTTAAAAATAAGTCTAAAATTAAAATTATTCCTGTTCATAATGTATCTGAAGCACTACAACACTAAAATTTTTAGGTGAACTCTAAAAATAATATTGAATTATTTTTTTGATCATTTAAATAATCTATCTGAAAATCATAAATTTTCTTTCAATTTATCTTTAAAATAAACCATATATTTTCGAGTATGATTTTAGTATTATTCCTTAGACTGTCCTTATCAGGTAAATATAAAATAAATTTGGGGGTAAGGGTAATGAAAAAACACTATTCTAAAAATGTTGATTTAATTGAAATTCTTAAAATAGTAGCACCTGGAACTTGCTTAAGGGAAGGATTGGATAATATTTTAAAAGCAGGTACAGGAGCTATTATCGTTATTGGAGATGATTTAGAAATATTAGATGGAGGATTTTATATAAATAAAGATTATACAGCCTCTCAATTGTATGAATTGGCCAAAATGGACGGAGCAATAATTTTAAGCAGTGACAGAAAAAAAATTCTATATGCTGGAGCACAGTTGATTCCTGATTCCAAAATACTTTCATTAGAAACTGGTACAAGACATAGAAATGCAGAAAGAGTTGCAAAACAAACCAAAAAACTTGTAATTTGTATTTCACAACGAAGAAACATTATAACCTTATATAAAGAGGATTTTAAATATATTTTAAAAGACCCTTCAACAATTATTAATAAAGCAAATCAAGCATTACAAATTCTTGATAGATATAAATCTGTTTTAGAAACTGCAAAAAACAATTTAAGTTTATTAGAGTTTGAAGATATTGTAACATTATATGATGTTTCATATGTTATTCAGAGAACGGAAATGGTTATGAGAATTGCTAAAGAGATTGAAAAGTATATTTATGAATTAGGCAATGAAGGTAGGCTTATTAGTATGCAATTAGATGAATTAACATCTAATATAGAAAGTGATGGACTTTTTGTTATAGAAGACTATATGGAAAGTACTTTAGATAAAACATCTTTGGAAATATTAAAAGATATAAAGAAATTAAGTAATGAGGATTTAATGAATATTGAGGCAATTTTTAATAAATTGGGTTATAAAAACTTAAAAAACTATGAAACACATATTTCACCAAAGGGCTACAGAATTATAAGTAAAATTCCAAGAGTTCCTATTACGGTAGTTAATAATTTAGTTAATGAGTTTAATGATTTTCAAGGTATTTTAAAAGCTACTATGAGTCAATTAGATGATGTTGATGGTATAGGAACCATAAGGGCAAGAAGTATTATTCAAGGTTTGAAGAGAGCACAGGAACAATTGATTGTAGATAATAAACAGAATTTAAGATAAATAATAAGAAATTAGTACATTATGGTATAATAATGTTTTATTATGAGTAATTTTAAATTAACATGTAAAAAACATTAATTATAATAATTTGAGAATGAATGATGATTTAACTTTTATTATATTTTCATATGATCAAAAATTATTTCCTATAGGTATTTTCAGTTTGACATTTTGACGCAGTTCATTGAGAAGGGAACTTAATAAATAATAAAATTATATTGACACTAAATAATTTAACATGTTAGAATTGTACTTTTGACATAGAAATATCTTTGTAGTATACTTAAAAATATAAAAGTATATATTAGTTTATATTGCTATTTTTGCTCCTTTAATAGGAGATTTTGCTTTTAATAACCTTTAATATTTCTATATAAATAGTAGTATATATTTTTATAATCATATAAGATTTTTTATCGTTTATTTTATCTGTGAGGTGGGTTTTTAATGTTTAAAATTGGAGATAAAATTGTATATCCAATGCATGGAGCAGGGGTCATTGAAGCTATTGAAGAGAAAGAAATATTAGGAGAACTACAAAAATATTATGTTTTAAAAATGCCAATAGGAGATATGAAAGTAATGATTCCAACAAGGAATGTGGGAGATATTGGAATTAGAGAAGTAATAGGTTCTGATGATGTTGAAAAAGTATTTACTATATTAAAAGACACAAATGTCAATATTAATACAAATTGGAATAAAAGATATCGTGAAAATATGGTCAAAATTAAAAGTGGAAATATATTTGAAGTTGCTGATGTTGTAAAATCATTAGTTCTTCGAGAAAGAGATAAAGGCCTTTCAACAGGTGAAAGGAAAATGTTAAATAGTGCAAAACAAATATTGCTTAGTGAATTAATTTTAGCTAAGGGTATTAATGAAAATGATATTATTGGCGCAATTGGTAGGAATGAAGTAGTTTAATGACAATTAAAGCTTTTGTAGTCTAGCTTTTTTGAGTACTATCAAAAGGACTATTTATAAATAACACCTTATTTTTGGTTAGTAAATTCGAAAAGATAAATGGATTTGCAAAAAATTAAAGAAGGATGTTATTTTTTTGTTAGATTGTAGAGGTCATATTTTAAATTATATATAAATTGATTCTTAAGGCTATCCTAAGGAGAACCTAAAAAATAATACCAAATTCTTCGTCTGAAGTTCGCTTAAATCATGCGAATTCATACTCGAGAATTAGAGTTTATTTTTTGGATATCCCTAAGGTATACTCAAAAATTCTATAAAACAATTCTTTTCAAAAGTATCAATGGTTTAATGAATTAAAAAAAGTCGTAGTTTGCTTTTTAATTATGCATAATAGGGAGAAAAAAATATGGAAAAGACAAGTGTTATTATTGTAGCAGCAGGCAAAGGTAAGCGTATGAATTCAAATATAAATAAACAATTTATTGATATTTTGAATAAACCTCTTATAGTAAGGACAATAGAAAGATTTTATAATTTGAATTTTATAGAAGAGATTATAGTTGTAATTAATAAAAATGAAATAGAATATTTTAAGGAAAATATTTTAAATAAATATAATTTAAAAAAAATAAAAAAAATTGTTTCTGGAGGAAAAGAAAGACAGGAATCAGTATATAATGGAATACTTAGTGTTAGTGATAATTCAAAAATAGTTATGATACATGATGGTGCAAGGCCATTTATAGAGGAGAAGATAATTCAAAAAGCGATAAATGAAACAGAAAAGTATGGTGCTACAATAGTTGCAATACCAGTGAAGGATACAATAAAATCTATAAATACTGAAAAATATGTTGAAACTACTTTAAAAAGAAGTAAATTATATGCTATTCAGACACCACAAACATTTTATAAAGATATAATTACTAAAGCTCATAAAGAAGCTTTGAAAAGTAATTTTCTTGGTACTGATGATTCTATGCTTGTTGAGAATATAGGTATAAAAGTTAAAATTGTTGAAGGTGAAATTTTTAATATTAAGGTAACTACAAAGGAAGATTTAATAATTTCAGAAGCAATAATTAATTCTAGTTTAAAAAATAAAAATTTATAATGTATAAAAGGAAAACCTAAAAAAACTCTAATTTTTTTTATATGAAAAGAATTAGAGTTTTTTGCTATCCCTAAGGAGAACCTAAAAAATAATACCAAATTCTTTTCGTCT